>NZ_JBHXAS010000220.1:0-3713 GCF_042727425.1 Peribacillus sp. NPDC060253 | reverse complement strand
TTATACTTCTTAATATCTTTAAAAAGCACCACTGGAAGATATAAGAATAGCAAGATCATTAGAATAAGTAACATTTAGTCTCTTCCCCCCTTTCAAGCTACCAACAACCGCCTATTATTTCTTTTTCTTTTTCTTTTTATAACTATTCCAACCTTTTGCAAAACCTGTACCAAAGGCAATTATATCTGGTATTGAAGCTACAACTCCACCTAAAGCTACTGAAACTCCTTTTTTAGCGAGTGCTTTAATAGCTTGTCTTTTGGCATTTTTAATTAAAGCCTTGGAAGAAGATGTTTTATACATCTGATGGCGTCCAGGTATCAGAGATTTTTGATAATGGTTTTTAGCAAAATTAGCTAGAGTAAGCCCACCACCTACGGCTCCTACTATTTTTTCTACAATGCTATAAGCGTTTCTCCAACCTATATACCCAGCAAGTAAGGATTCGATTCCCTTTCTTACGGCATAATTAAATCTAGCATTTTCTCCATCAGGGTCAGTCATCATAATAGGATTATTATCAGCATAGACATATCCATTCTGAGAGATAGGATTACTTTTATCTCCTGGATGTGGGTCTAACGCTAAGAATGCTCCGTTTTCTGGATTATAATACCGAGCTTGTAAATAATAATTCTTTGTTTCATCATCGTAATAATAACCTGCGTAACGAATTGGGTTTTCTTTTGCGATGGTTCCTTCGACTGCTAAGACATTGCCATATGCATCGTATTGATAAGAACCGACTTCTTGATCTGCATCATCACGAATACTTAATACATCGCCACGGTGATTTGTGATAAACTGATACGCTTTTGTTTCAAAGTTTCCTGCATCATTTTTCGCTTTTACGACCATACCAAGTGGTGTATAATCATTCCACTCATATGAACGATATTCAGTAATCACATCGTTTACTTTTACAACTTCCATGTCTAATACTTCATTATTATAGAAGTATTCATGTGTTGTGTCACCGACCGTTTTTGTTAGACGTAAACAATTTTCATCATATGTGTACGATGCAACTGTTTTACCATCCAGCGTTTCCACTTTTGTTAGGCATTGTTGTTGATTGTAGGTGTACTGATAATTTTCATCTTTCGTTAAATTACCATCTGCATCATACGTATACGCTATATCATTTTTCTTCGCGATTTGGTTCGCATCATTGTATGTGAACGTTGCTTTTGTACCGTTCACCGTTGATGCTTTACGATTGCCTACTGCGTCGTAAGCATATGTGTTCACTGTACCATCTGGTAACGTTTCTTTCGTTAATTGGTCATTCCCATCATATTCAAACGCACTGACTTGACCATTTGTTGTTTCTTTCACGATGTTGCCGTTTTTCGTATAATCATATGTGATTTCAAATGGTTGTTGCGCTTTCGTTGTGTACGTTAATGAACCGAGTAAGTTTGCGTCATTCATTTGCGATACTTGTTTAAGTAGATCATTATTTAAAGTCACTGTTGTTTTATTGTTTGGTACATCGATATCACTTTTGTAATCGTGAATGACCTGTTCACCTACACCATATTGAATATGGTCGATATCGTCACTATTCTCTTTATACGTTGTACCTTGTGAAACGGTAAAATCGTTGTTGTAGCTTGTTGTTAGATTTTGAATACGTTCTTGCTCGTCGTAACGATATCCTTGCTTAAATAAGTCTAATTTATACGTTTCTAATAGATTTGTTTTAACATCGACACCATCTATTTTTTTTGTTGCATAATCAAATTCCTTGAGAATGGCATTATTTCTTAAAATGATAGTGTTATTACCATTTTCATCATATGCATACGCAATGGTTTCATTGCCGTTTTCTACTTGTGCTACTTGTCCATCACTATTGTATGTGTAATTCGTTTGAATTCCTGATGGTAAAGTCGATTGACTCATTTCTCCATTTTCATCATACTCATATTTAAAATTCATGTTTGGCATTGTGACGCCTGTCACTTGGTCATTATCGTTATACGTATACGTTTTTTGACGATTTAACGCATCTGTTAAGGTTGTTAAGTTATTGTTATTGTCGTACGTATAAGCCGTTTTAAGACCATTGCCATCTGTCACTGATAATAATGTTTCAGTATATAGAGGATCATACGTATAAGATTTTGTATGTCCATCTGCATCAACTTCTTTTACTTTTTGTCCGTAAACTGAATACGCTATAGAAGTAGTATTTCCTTTTTTGTCCGTTGATGTAATTTGACGTTCCTCATCATTATAATCTACGTTCTCAAAAGTTCCATTAGCATACGTTGTTTTCGTTACGCGACCATATGTGTCGTATGCATATGTTGTTTCTTCATCTTTCACTTTCGAACGAATTAAAGAAGGGCCTTCATATGTGTTAACTGTCTTTTCACCATTTACATCTGTTGATGCTGTTAGTTGGTTTTGTTCATTATATGTGTTAGTTACTGTACCTTCTTTTGTTTTCGTTGTTAGAAGATTTCCTTTCGCATCATACGTATTGGCTTCAGTTGTACCATCTGGGTTAATGACTTCTAAAAGATTATATTGTGCATCATACGTATAGAAAGTCTTCGTATTTTGCTCATCTTCTCCTGGTGTGTCTTCTTCTACAACCGCGTAAGTATCATTTTTCTCATCGCGTTTATAGATTGTTTTATTATCGCTTGAATCAATCACTTTATATTCATTTCTTTTGGATCAAATTGATACGTATTTGTCACAGATAGTTCAGCATCTGCTGCTTGTTTATCAAAAACAACTAATTCATTTTCATTATATTGGAACGTTGTTTCATTCTTTTTACCGGATCAAAAGAGGGAGAACAATTCATCTGGATGACTTGTTCTCCCTCTTTTTTAGAATAATCCCAATTGTATTCCAGAGCCTAGCATGAATTTGCTGCATATCTCCATCTTTATATTTTTCCAATGTTATAAAACCAACCTTCGGTAAAGACCCAATTAGCTTAAATGCTCAATGAATCTTGAACCCTTTTATAAAGCCTTTATGTTCTCTTGGATGATTCTTGCGATAGCTTTAAAATCATACTTATGGTTGACGACATCTACAACAAAATCCTGTTCTTCTTCTATTCCCATTATCCATTGATAATGATTGATCTTCAAAAACATAATAAGGGAAGCGAGTGCTGTCCTCTTGTTTGCGTTGTGGAACGCATGATTTTTTGAAATGGATTCGAATAAGGCTGCAGCCTTTTCATGAATAGATGGGTAAGCATCATTCTCGAAAACAGTTTGTCTGGGTCTGTTCACTGCAGAATCAAGGAGACCGGGATCTTTCACACCGATTTGTTCACTAGGAGAATAAATTTTTATTTGAATGGCATTGATAGCAATGATTTGATTAGTGGAAAGATAGATAATATCCAATGTCATATTATCTATCCACCAACCCCTTGAATGCTTCGTCATGTTCTTTAATAACATCTGATAACATTTCCATAAATTCTGCATCTACACCTTTAGGTAATTTCACATTTTTATTTTTCCTTAATATGATTTCTTCACCCTTGAATTCAACCTCTAATTCGTCTCCAAAAGCTAAATTTGCAGTTTTCAACATTTCAACTGGAAACGTAATTCCCAAGCTATTTCCGACTTTAGTTAATTTCCTAATGGCCATTATTCATTCCTCCTTCAAAAAAGTTATAATTGTTATTACTATTATAACATTTGTCATTATTGTTTATACTACTTTTA
>NZ_JBHXAS010000219.1:0-3782 GCF_042727425.1 Peribacillus sp. NPDC060253 | reverse complement strand
ACGAAGCCCCGACCGCACAGGCATCCGGTCGGGGCTTCGTCGTGTCCGGGCCGTGCCTCAGTCTCGATCCCCACGGCGCCACGGCCGGCCACTACCGCCCGGCCGCACCGTCACATCCGGCGCCTGGCCCGACCGCCGCGCCCTGGTCGTCCCCGCGACCGCGCCCACAATCAGGCACGCCGCAGGCAGCAGCAACAGCCACCAGCCCTTGATGACGGCCGCGAACACGAGCAGCAGCCCGACCGCGAACACCCCAAGCGCCCAGTCCGAACGTCCACCAGCCACGGCAACCCCCTCCAGTCGTAGGCCGTCACCGTAGGACAGGAGCGACCGATGCCCAAGTCCCTGCGCTGGCGGGTCTGCTCGGCGCCCGGCTGCCCCGAGTACACCCAGCACGGCAAGTGCGACGACCACCGCCGGCAGGCAGAACAGCGGCGCGGCAGCGCCCGGCAGCGCGGCTACGACCGCGACCACGAACGCCGCTTCCGCCGCCCCGTCCTCGAACGCGACCCGCTGTGCGTGTGCACCGACACCGCACACGGACACGGACAGTCGTGCGGGCAACCGTCCCGGCATGCCGACCACCACCCCACCGACCGGCGCGCCCTCGTCGCCGCCGGCCTGGACCCCAACGACCCGAAGCACGGCCGCGGACTCTGCGGCCCTTGCCACAGCAGCCACACCGCAGCCGAGCAACCCGGAGGATGGCACGCATGAGCGGCACCGAGCGCACTGGCCAGGACGCCCAGCCCGACGGCCACCTACACCTCGGCGACCTCGGCCAGAGCAGCGCCGACGCTACGGCCACAGCCACGGCCCGGCTACGCCGCGCCTCCAGCCCCGGCCAACTGCCTTCGCGATTCGAGCATCAGCCTGCGGTCACGTCTGCTGCTCCTGCTCCTGCTTCGTCTCCTGCTCCTGAGCCTGATGCTGTTGTGGTCAGGCTGCTCCGCCACGATGAGGTCATGGAGCACCGCGAGGCGCTCGCCCAGTGGCTCCAGGGCAACGGCATCGACCCCAAGGCGGTCGCCCTGGACTGGCTCAGCATCGAGCGGGCCGGCGACAAGCAGCTCATCCGCTACCTGACCCACCGGGTCAACGAGGATGGCCGGCGGCTGGTCGACCCGCGCCACCCCAACGAGGCCTGGAAGGACGAACGGGTGACCCCGCTCCTGGTCAATCTGGACATTCCGGCAGGCGGCGACTGTCACGCAAAGTGACCCCGACCCCCTGACGACCCCGGGGGGTTACCCCCAAACAAGATCATCTCAGGACCGCCGGGGAGGTAACTCGCGCTGTGTACGGGTCTCCGACCCTCAAACGATCATGGTGAACGTGACACCGAGTAACCGCCGGGACCGCAACGGCCCGGCCCGATGCCGCAACGGCACACCGAGGTGATCCCCCATGGCAGGCACCGGCCCCCTCCCCAAGGACCCGTCCCAGCGACGCCGGCGCAACGCCGACGCCGTACCCGGAACGTTGCTCCCCGCAGGCGGACCCGCAGGCCCGACCCCCGCCCTTCCGGGCGGCCACGACTACGACACCCGCACCCTGTCCTGGTACGAGACATGGCGGACCAGCCCACAGGCCTCGACGTTCCTGGCGACGGACTGGGGGCGGCTGCACATGCTCGCCCAGCTCGTCGAGCAGTACTGGCAGGAGCCGAAGAAGGAGCTGCTGTCCGAGATCCGGCTGAACGAGGCCGCGCTGGGCGGCACGGCTGCGGACCGCATCCGGCTGCGCTGGACGGTCGCTGACCCGGACGATGGCGCCGACCGCCCCGCCCGGCCCCGGAGCAGGGCCGCAGCCTCCCGCCGCGACCGTGTGCTTCGAGTCGTCGATGACCAGACCGAAGGCTGACCCGGACCGCTTCGTCTCCCTCGGCTTCACCGCTATCGACTGGATCGAGACGTACCTGTGCCACGGGCCCGGCGACGTCCAGGGCCAGCCGCTCGTCATCGACGACGAGATGGCCGCGTTCATCGTCAAGGCCTACCAACTGGACTCTGCGACCGGCCGCCGCAAGGTCAACAGGGCGTTCCTGTCGCGGCCGAAGGGTCGGGCCAAGAGTGAGCTGGCGGGCGCCCTGGTGTGCTTCGAGGCCCTGGGCCCCTGCCGCTTCGACGGCTGGGACGCGGACGGCGAGCCGGTTGGCCGGCCGCAGACGTACCCGTACATCCGGTGCCTGGCGACCGAGGAGAACCAGTCCGGCAACACCTACGACAACGTCACGGCGATGCTCGAGCACCTCCTTGAGCACTTCGGCGACGAGTTCCCCGGTATCGACCTGGGCCGCAGCGCGCAGACGTCCAGTCGGATCTACATCGAGGGCGGCGGGGAGATCGTCCCGTCGACGTCGTCCGGCGCTGCGAAGGACGGCGGCAAGGAGACGTTCGCAGTCTTCGACGAGACGCACCTGTACGTGCTGCCCGAACTTCGGGCGATGCACAAGACGGTACGCCGCAACCTCGTGAAGCGGCGGGCCGCCGAACCGTGGTCGCTGGAGACGTCGACGATGTACGCGGTCGGCGACAACAGCGTGGCGGAGGCGACGCACGAGTACGCCAAGGCCGTGAAGGCGGGCCGGGTGAAGGACGGCGGGCTGCTGTTCGACCACCGGGAGGGCCCGCACGTCGAGGACCTCCACGACGACGCACAGCTCATGCCAGCGCTGGAGCACGTCTACGGGGACGCCGCGAAGTGGATGGACCTGGAGCGCATCGCGTCGGACATGCGGGAGCCGGACACGGACCCGGCCGACGCGCGCCGCTACTTCCTGAACCAGCCGGGCACGGCGTCCGCGAAGGCCTTCGACAAGGCCGAGTGGGTGGCGCTGGCTCGGCCGGACTTCACGGTCCCGGAGGGCGATCCGATCGTCATCGGCTTCGACGGGGCGAAGTGGAAGGACTCCACTGGCTTCGTGGCGACGCACCTGGAGACCGGTTACCAGTGGCCGCTCGGGGTGTGGGAGGCGCCGCTGAACAAGCAGGAGGCCGAGGAGTGGGAGGTTCCGGAGCGCGAGGTAGACCTGTGCCTGGCGTTGGCGTTCGACACGTACAAGGTGGTGCGCGTCTACGCCGATCCGCCCTGGTACGAGCAGGCTGTTGCCCGTTGGCAGGGGAAGTACGGCGAGAAGGTCGTCAACGAGTGGTGGACGCACCGGGACCGGCAGATGGCGTTCGCGCTGCGCGCGTACCGGACGGCGATGTCTGGCGGCGACCTCAGCCACGACGGTGACGAGGCGTTCGCCCGGCACATCGGCCAGGCGGTGAAGCGGCCGGCCCGGGCCAAGGACGACGAGGGCAAGCCCATGTGGACGATCCAGAAGGACCGCCACGACTCGCCGCGAAAGATCGACCTGGCCATGGCCGGGTGCCTGTCCTGGGAGGCCCGGCTCGACGGCATTGCCGCCGGCCTGAACAAGCCCAGGGTGAAGAGTCGCGTCATCGTGATGTGAAGGGGGGTGTGGCCGTGCAGGCGAAGGACCGCAGCCCCGAGGAGTGGGTGGGGCATCTCGCACGCGTACACGAGGGCCTGAAGCCCGGCCTGGAGGAGCTGAACCGGTACTACGAGGGCCAGCAGCCGCTCGCGTACCTGCACCCCGAACTCCTGGAGGAACTCGGGGCGGTCCTCCTTGACAACCACGTCGTTGACCTTCTTGAGGCCGAGCGTACGCAGGGTGTCGCGGTGGTTCTGCTTGCTGCCGATGTACGACTTCGTCTGCGTGATCTTGAGCCGGGCCATTACGCACCCGCTCCCGCACGCGCACGGAGCAGAGC
>NZ_JBHXAS010000218.1:0-4012 GCF_042727425.1 Peribacillus sp. NPDC060253 | reverse complement strand
CAATCATACATCTTCCAAAAATATTTTTTCTAAAGATGCTACTTTTTCCGATTTAACGTGTATATGCGAAGACCAGTCTTTTCGATGACGACCTAACACCTATCATGTGTCTTGTGGATAAGGGGACTCCTTTAATAGCAAGGGCATTTAAAAGTGAGTTATCCAAGGACTAAAGATTTCTGCAAAAGGGGACTGAAAAAGAATCTGATCCTCAGTATGAATAAGGCATTTTACGGGGGAAAAATGGAATGAAAAAAGTCTATCATTCAATGGATAGCCTAGTTTGTAGACAAAAAGGTTACAAAAGGAGTTCTATCTCAATGTTAAAACAAAGTTGTTTGAAACGGGTGTGCGAGACTCCTGCGGAAAGCGAGTGCCTGAAGAGGAAATCAACATTCGAATTATATAATCTAAAAAAACACCCCGTAAATGTTAGTTTGGTGTCTAACATTTACGGGGCAGTTCAAACTCAATTATTATCGAGTTTTTCTACAGTCTAGAACTACCATTCAATAGATAGCCATCATCACTTTAAGGTATTAATAATATTTTCCCGGTGCTTTTCCGGCTTTCAAGTAGTCTATGGGCATCCGCTCCATTTTCCAACGAAAAAGTAGTCGGTTCATCAATGATGATTTTCCCTGACATGATCCATTCGAACAACTCTGCTGTTCTTCTTTTCCGTTCTTCATGTGTAGTCAATACGTTCCAGAGGTCTCCTCCTATTAATGCTTTGGATGTATCCATTAGCATTCTCGGATCGATCTTCTCTGGATCACCACCTGCCATTCCAAAGAACACGACAGTCCCTCTAGTCTTGGTTGCCTCGAAACTATCCAGCAAGGTTTGACCGACGGATTCATACACGAGGTCAACACCTTTTCCACCCGTTGCATCCTTAATCGAATTTACCCAGTCCGATCCGTAAAGAAAAACATGATCGGCACCCGTTTGTTTTGCAACAGCCGCTTTATCATTTGAAGAGGTTAAGCCAATGACTTGGGCGCCTTTCATCTTGGTCATCTGTGTCAGCAATTGACCGACTCCACCTGCAGCAGCATGAACCAGGACGGTTTCGCCTTGTTTAACTTGATAGCTGTCATGAGTCAAATATTGGGCAGTCAATCCTTGAAGTAAAACGGAAGCGGCTGTTTCAAAGGAAATGCCATCAGGAAGCGGTAAAAGCTTATCGGCTGGAACTGAAACCAGCTCTGCATTGGCATGGGGAACATCTGCAAACCCGACACGATCCCCAACTTTCACATGATGAACATCTTCCCCGACATATTCGATGACCCCTGCCCCTTCATAACCTAGAATAAATGGGGGTTCACCCACTAAATGATAATTCCCTTTCCTTCTATATACATCAGCAAAATTTAAGCCGATTGCTTTCATTCGAACGATCACTGTCGATTTTGAATGTTCAGGTTCCTCAATTTCTCGCGCATAAAGGACTTCCGGTTCGCCAAAATTATCAAAGACAAGTGCTTTCATCATCCTATCTCCCTTCAAAGGTTCTACATTCTTTAAGATATAGGATGAACCCCTTGATGGCAAGAAACACAAGTAACGAAAAATACCGCCCTGCCCTAAAAAGGCATAAGCGGTCATGATGAGCGATCAATCGGTATTGGTGCCTGGGCCGTTCTTTCGTTTATTCGCAGAAAATTCCTTACCGTGTGCTTCATGTTCTGCAATGATGTCCGCTTTCGGAATATGGTTATTCTTTTTCGGTGAGCCGGTACGGTTACGATGTTTTTTTCCCATGATCTATCTCCCCTTCATCCATTGCTTTTTAGGTTGAACCTAATGTTAGCTTGTCCGATTACCACCGAAAATACCGGAAAAATAGGCACTTCATAATAAAGGAAAAACCTTCATGAAGACCGAATAGATTGAATACTGATATATGAGGAGGGACAAAAATGTTTACTGTATTGAACACGGAAAGGTTACGCTTACGGGAAATTCATGAAAGTGATGCGGAAGCTCTTTTCCAATGTTTATCAAAAGATGAGGTCACCCGTTTTTATGGCCAAGATTCATTGGAAAATGTCGAACAGGCAAAGGATATTGTGGCCTCTTTCGCGAAGAACTATCTTGAAAAAAGAGCCATTCGATGGGGAATGGAACGTAAGGATACCCATGATTTGATCGGCACCATCGGTTTTCATGCACATAGCCCGAAATACAGACGGGCGGAAATCGGTTATGAAATCCATCCTGCACATTGGCGCAAAGGATTTGCGTCAGAGGCTCTTAAAGAAATCATCGCTTACGGTTTCAATGAGCTTGATTTAACTCGTATCGGCGCGGTTGTTTTTCCAGAGAACCAACCCTCCATCGATCTATTGGTAAAGCATGGCTTCATCCAGGAAGGAATTTTAAGGAGTTATATTTACCAAAATGGCATTCCGCATGATACATATATGTATTCTTTGCTGAAGTGATTCATCCCCCTCTATTGCAGACAAAGGGGGGCTCTTTTTCGTATTGAACATAGAGAGTTCATCCGCCTATTCCTTATCTTATCAGTGCAAGCAAACCAAAAAAAGCCACCGAACATGGCAGCTTCCAAGATTTAGTTCACTACAAGATAGTCCTTCAATGCCTGCTGCAGCGTCCCCTTTGTCTCTGCTTTATTTTCGAAATCGACCCCTGCACGGATCATTTTGGTGACCACTTCCGGGCGTAATCCAGTCACCACGGCTTTACACCCCATCATTGCCGTTCCTTCGAGGATATTCAATAAATGATTGATGATTTCAGCCTCCACTTCGATGATACCGGATAAGTCCAAGATCAAGGTCTGTATCCTTAATTTCCCTATCTCCAACAATACTTTTTCCTCAATTATCTTTATACGCGAATCATCGATTGTCCCGATTAACGGCAGGACGCAGGTGGAGGCTGTGATCGGAATGATTGGGACGGAGAGATTTTCCACCAAGTTTTGCTGGGCCAGAATCAATTTGTCTTTGTAATCCGAATAACTGACGAAAAAGGATTTAAGGAAAACATCAACCTTATCATTCATCTTTTTCTCTAAATCAAAAAAGACTTCCGACTCACTAAACACTTCTTGTGAATGTTCTAACTTATAAAGAAAGGTCCAAAGCGTTCTCCGGATCGCCTGGATCCATTCTAGCTTGAATGAGAGCGTCAAGGAGTGGGTTGCCCACGTTACTCCCTCTTTTTCGGCAAAAGTTATCATATCCACTTCATTCTGCTCCACGATATAGCGGATGAGCTTATGAGCATTATTCAAAAGGTCGACATTTCCAATCAGTAAGATTTCTTCGATTTTTTCTCTAACATTGACCGCTTCTGATAAAAGATATTCTTCAAATTCACTTTTATTTCGCAAAAGGAATTCCATTATTTTTTCTTCCTCATAAATAATACTCACTATTCCCCACTCCCTTTTTGTTCTCTTCAATTGTGATTTTTGTCACTGTTTACATTCTTTATCTGTCGAGTTTATTCCTGCTAATCGTACCCTTACTGGAAATTCCTTAATATGGATATTCGTCGGAACATATATAAATAAAACCGGGTTACATCTCTTCGCCTGCAAAAATTTTCTTCGTTGCGGAAGAAAAAATCAGATGGGTGGACGATTTTCCATATTTAATGGCTTCATCGACAAAGTCCTCCAATGTTTCCATGGAAAATGTACTTATTTTAATGAGATAACTGTACTGACCGGCTAACCGGTGGCACTCCAGAACATCTGGATGTCTCAAGCTAAAATTATAAAAGTCTTTACACCTATCTGTTTCAAATAAAATGAATGCTGTAATGCTCCTATCCAGTTTTTCAAGGGATATTTCCGTTTTATATCCCTTTATCACTCCGCTTTCCTCTAATTTATTAACACGTTCTTTAGCAGCAGGCGCTGTTAAGGAAACTTCATGTGCCAGTTCTTTCATTGATATGCGCCCATTATTCTCCAGCAAAGAAAGTATCTTTTTATCCGTTCGATCCAATCCATTCACCCTCACTTTTC
>NZ_JBHXAS010000217.1:0-4160 GCF_042727425.1 Peribacillus sp. NPDC060253 | reverse complement strand
ATGGACACCCTTGCATTAAGCTAACCATTACTACTGCCTTCATGGTTCGGGACTCGCACCCTATAGATTGCACCCATGCCGGGCGCACGAAAAAGGCTGCCTCTGCAACCTTCCTTATTGTAGTAAAGCACCCTGTTATCTATATTTCCTTTATATTAATTCAATTTAAGGATGTTTAAATGCTTCGTTGTAGAAATCAAATCTATTTTATGATTTCCTTTTGTGTAAAAAACGGAAGCCCCTTCTCTTTCTCCCTTTTTCCATCCATTCGCTTTAATGACTAATTCATATCCAAATGGTATGCCATTTTCTTCCGATGCTTTTGACCAATCATAACTTTTTCCTTGTTCATTTTCCTGGACTAGCTCAGCATTTTTAGGAACTGGGAAGTCAAATGAATCTTTTGTTGATTCGTATAGAGATAACGTTATGAAATAATAAATGACTCCACCTATCAAACGCGTAGCTAAAGTAAGTGTCCAACCAACCATTTTCTTCATTTTACTTACCCTTCCTTCATAGGTTGTTATTTGGATCGATACTCCAAACAACTATTTGTTTCTACATATTCTATTCAAATTGTGGATTATCCTTCTTCAACTAAACTGCCCCGTTAGTGCCATAAGAAAAAGAGCTGCCAAAGCACCCGTAATCTCAATAAGAGGTACCTCCAACATTTATAATTTTATCCTATCAACAGATATGGAGACTATTGTGTCATTTTCCTAATTAAGAACATAAGTTGATATTACCCATTTAAGTAGTTCCTCCTTAAACTAAAAGGAGATGTTTCTACTAGTGGTTCTTTAATAATTGGAGCTATTGAATCTACTGCAACCGTCAGACTTCCTCTCCTATTTTCTAATTATCATGAGCAATACCCTGATGTAGACATAACCTTAGTAACAAACACAAGTGAAGAACTAATACGAGCTTTGTTAAAGTGCGAAATTGATTGCGCTTTTGTAGCAGGTAATGTGGATCATCCGGAAATTGTTCAAGAAACAGTTTTTCATGAACAACTTGTTTTTGTCACCCAGCCACTTCACCCTCCGATAAAAGAACTAAAGGATTTGTATAATTCGAAATTGTATTTGTATCGGCCTGGCTGTTATTATCGATTAAAGTTAGAATCCTGGTTACAAGAAGAAGGAATTATTCCTACGAAAATAAATGAACTTGGAAACTTAGATATAATACTGAATTGTGTAAGAGCAGGGTTAGGTATAGCTTTAATGGTCAAAACCTTTGCTGAACCATATGAGGCAAAGGGATTGGTTCGTTGTCACCCAATTCCGAAAAAAGACGCTACTGTAACTACTTCTTTCATTTATAGAAGAGATAACATTATGCAACCCATGCTTAAATTACTTGAGGATACAATAAAACAGGAAGGTATGGAAAGTCAGCACAAATTTGTTGTTATATAATACGGTTTTCTTTTATTTGCGGTATATTGGGGGAATTATAAGAACCCGTTCCCTTAGCGTACAGGGTGCTGGTTTTTTGTGGCCCTGATGATTGTATAGTCAAACCCTGCAGTTTGAGCCACTGGATTAAGAATGCGCATCTACCAGATTAAGTGGTTCCTACCTGCCTTAGCTTTTTGTTAACATTGATGTTGATTTTTGAACAAATAAAAGAGACCACTTATTGTTAAATATATAAGGACAATAGTTACCTAAAAATAAAGCCTGTATCTTAGATTACCAAGTAATCATTGATACAGGCTATTTTTGTTCTTCAACTAACCCACAAAATGCAATCCCTTTAAAAGAGGTGGTTAAAGAGTGTTAGCATATATATAATTCTTAGGTTGTTCAAAGACAGGTAGGTGGTCCAATGGATTTTATTCAATTAATTTCAGATGTAATTATCCTAATGAAACCTACTTCCTATTCCAAGCTAAAAATGGCAATAGAAAATCTAAGTTCTGAAGGGTGGTTTAGGGAGCTATATGCGGATGCTCGGTACACTAAGGTTATTTGGCATAATAACAATATTAAAAAGGTTCTTTTACTTCCTGGAAACGTCGAGATGATAAAAAAGGATGAGAAAAAGGCACAAGAATTTATCGAACTAGTGAAGAGCAGTATAAGTAACAAATAAATCAATCAATAAAATGATAATTACTTAAATGACGGCTACCTTTCCTAGGTGGCTTTTCTAATACCTTTTGTAGTTTTTTTACAAAGACCTAAGGATCCTCTATTCTACTTAATTTTGTATTTTAGTAAATCACTTTTCAACTATCCTGCCCCGATAGTTGCAATAAAAAAAGGAACTACTGATCATTTCTAGATGTTCCAAAAAAATACGCTTAGTTAAAGCCAAAATTCCACATTTTCTTTACGGTTCCGAAATCCCGTAGGCCAAAGCTAGAGCAAAAGTAAAAAAAGATAAAGCAATAAAAAATAGGCCATTTGATAAAACACTGATTACTCTTATACCAAATTGCTTTGCCTTAGTTCCCAAAATCAAAGCCACTAAAAATCCAATATCGATTAAAAAAAATAAAAAAATGGATATCCTTAAATCTAAATTCGGTACCGACCTGCCGATAAAAAAACCATTAATGCAGCTATAACTAGAACAACAGTTAATATCAAAGGTATTGCTTCTTGTTTATTCGATTTGATTGTATTTTCCAAAACCCCACCCCCTCCACCCTCACAATACCAAAATTTACCTAAATGGAAAAAGGAATAATCTCTGTAAAAACATCCTTAAAACACATTATCTATATTTTAAAGTTTAATCATTGAAAAACTCTAAAAAGCAACCCGGCTTAGAAGAGTACTGTTATCAAATTTTGAGCTATTTAATAAACCAATCCTAGCAAGGGTTCCATCAGTTGTTATAGCGCTTTGTGAATACACTAAGCTTATTCAACTAACCTGCCCCGTTAGTTCTACAACTATTTCCTTTGCATTAAGCTTGTCCACAAAAATTCTTTTCCGAAAAATTCACTTGGTTGAGTAATCTTTTTCATTACCCTTAAACTAATGATATCAAAATCCTTTGTGAATATTTCTTTAAGTTGCTACATACGGCAGTCTTGGTGGCATCATTGTGCTAATGATCTGGTTTTATTTATCTGGGCTCCTCATCATTATAGGGGGGAAATCAATGCCTTCATAAATGAAGATCATCCAAAATGTGAATGAGCTTCCTTCAGTTCCCTTAATAACTGAAAGCCCTTCAACTAACACTAATCAAGAAATAACATCTTGTATTGGGGAGGAATTCTTTCATGAGTAAGAAAGGAAAGCATAAGGGTAAAAAGGGGAACCATAAAACATCAAGTTCTGCAAATGGGCAGAATGGCGATCATTAAAAAGTTAAGCTGCATACAAAAGGGAGCCTTTCAGGCTCCCTTTTGTACAGTATGATTCTTGTAAGAATCGTACATTAAGAAGGGATTTTGATGTGGTTAACTTTTATCTTATTCCAAGTTGATTTCTAATTCTTTTTTGTTATACGATCTTCGTAAATTTCCACTCGCTCTTTAGTCTCTTTAAAATAAGGTGTTGATTTTACCTTTAAATTAATAACATCACTAATTCCACAAGGGACAGTTAATATTCCATTGTCATTTCCATCTAACTTTACTCCTAAAGCTGTTGCTGTTTCTGGAAACTTCGATATAGCATCAACAGACGAAGAATAAGGAGGCATATTACTTTTAACATGCATTCTCGCTTCATTCTTTACCGACCAAGGGATATTGGGTATAAGGGATTTTAGTTTTTTTCGATTTTCGTTTCTTCTAATTTTTCAATATTTGTTGGATCAAAATAGATCACATCAATATCTGGAATAGTTGTTCTTACGCTAAAATCGTGTAACACATCCCAGACCTTCGATCGGATAAATCCAGATCATATCCACCAAACAGGCAAATTCAATGATCTGGCAGATTCTAATATTTCCATCATCCTTTTATCTTCTCTAATTAGCGAAACGATTTTTTCCTCATTAATCACTTTAAAATTACTCCTTGTAAAATGTATTTCATTAGTTATTCTTTAACTTCAGATGCAAATCCTTCTTCAACTAACCTGCCCCGTAAGTTCATTAACAAAGTATCAAACTTTATTTCATGTCTACACAAACACCTTTTCCTGTATGGCTCGTACCTTTTGTAGCCTAAACTTCAC
>NZ_JBHXAS010000216.1:0-4172 GCF_042727425.1 Peribacillus sp. NPDC060253 | reverse complement strand
GATATTTATATAAAAAATAGAAAAAATAAAACAAACACACTAAAAAATGGTAACATTTAAAGGAGGTTTGTCATGGAATGGAGGTGTGATGAAGAGAAACATAAAAATCATCCCTGTAGTGAAAAAGATTGAATGAGAAAGTAAGGTAAAAGGTTAGAAGAAGGATTGGCTTCGTACGAAAAAAAATTGAAAGATTCGGTGATTTTGTGATTAAACGAAAAAGTTATTTTGATTCTAATCTAGCCATGTTAATCATCATTCTGATGGTTTTCAGCAGCGTTAGTTTATACAGTGCGCAAAAATACGCACAGCTTGATATAGATTATTTCAAGCAGCAAATTGTCTGGTTTGTTATTAGTGGTCTGATTGTGCTGGCCATTTTTTATTTTGATTTTGAGACGATCATGAAACTGACTCCATATATATACTCATTTGGTATTTTCCTGCTTTTATTCGTTTTATTAGGACCAAAGAGTATTGCCCCAGTCCGGAAGGGGGCAAAATCTTGGATTGAAATTCCAGGATTAGGCTCCATACAACCATCCGAGTTCATGAAAATATTTTTAATATTGATGTTGTCCTATATACTGACAAAACATATAGACAAGTTTCCAGTAGGGGACATAGGCACCGATTGTAAACTATTATTTAAAATGGGGGTGATAGCAGCTTTACCAATTGGTTTAACGCTACTGCAAAATGACTTTGGTACTTCCCTGGTGATGGCCGTCATCACGATGGGAATCGTTTTAGTATCGGGGATTAATTGGAAGATGATAGCATCTGTAGTTGCTTTAGTGGTCAGTATCGTATGTTCCTTGGTAGTCATCTACTTGTATGATCCTGATCTATTATTGAACTTACTGGATGGCTATCAACTGGATAGGATTAATTCTTGGCTGGATCCATTTAGTCATGGCCAAGGAATCGGTTATCAATTGAAGCAATCCATATTAGCGATCGGTTCAGGTATGACGGAAGGGAAAGGCTTCAATCAAAGCAATGTATATATTCCTGAAGCACATACCGATTTTATATTTACGATCGTTGCTGAAGAATTTGGGTTCATTGGAGCGAGTTTGCTAATCTCCCTCTATTTCTTCATTATTTATAAAATCGTTGCAACTGCACTGAATTCTACATTTTTTGAATCTTTTATTTGTGTGGGAGTCATCTCCTTCTTGACTTTTCACATATTTCAAAATATCGGAATGGTCATCGGTCTAATTCCTATCACAGGAATTCCGCTGCCATTAATGAGCTATGGAGGGAGCTCGGTGATGGCTACTATGATGGGACTTGGCTTGGTATTGAATGTTTCATTGAAAAAAAGGGATTATATGTTTTCGAATGAGTGACAAAAATATTTGCGCTTCTTGCAGGATGTATTTAAAAGACGAAAAAATGACTAATTTAGATAGAGTAGAGTTGCCTAAACTTAAAAAGGATGGTTAGAACTATGTGATCTTTTCACACTAACTCTAGCCGGGATTGAAATGTTAGCAAAAAGATCAAGCATTGCTTGGTCTTTTTTTTAATAATAAAACTAGGATATTGCTTAACAAATAGTATGAAAGCATTTAAATGTAGGAGGAAATGAGACATTTGGAAATTATCGGAAGTCTCGTAATAAGTAGGGTTTTTGATGACGTCTAAGTGAAACAGTCAAAGAATCGTCTTTCAAAAAAAAACGACTTCTTTCTTAAAATTTCCTTGACCGAGACCTATTCCCAGTTTGGATTAACTCATAAAATCATAAGTTAAGAATCGATTTTTGATTTATAGTTCTTTGAGCCCGGGAATCTATCTTTTTTTGAAAATCACTATGAATATAGATACATTTTTATACGAATGTTACAATTAAGTAGTAACTAATGCTCTATAAACAAATTACTGGTTTGGGAAATAATAAATCGAGGAAATGGAGAATAAGATGAATTTGAAAATATTATTGAGAATAGGTATCTTTTTATTATTTTCTTTTCTTATGATTTTTGATTATTTCCCTCATATCATTTTCAATGACAGTCCTAAAACGGCACTGACAATTGGAATGATCTCATTAGCGATTATCTATATTGTCATTAATCAAAAGACTGAAAAAAATTGTGAAACAAATTCATTAATTGGAGAATCAGCATTTATTTTTTATATGTTAGTGCTAATAGGAGCATTAACGTTATTGGGGGGGGGAATCCACTGTAGGAATCTCCTTGAAAAATCCTATTTTATGGTTTGTTTTATTATTAACCATAGTAGATATGACTGTAAGATATAGGAGGAAAAAGAACTCTTACAAAGGCACAGTGAACCGAAGAAGTTAGACATTTTATTTATTGGGCAGCCATGAGGGCATGAACCCGGTTATCTACCGAGCTCATGCTTTTAATTAACATTAACATGTTGATTTGAGAGAATAAATTGAATGCTTAGTTCAAAAAAAGAAATGATTCTTATATTATAAATATCGGAGAGAAAACATAGCAAGAGGGGATAATTGAAAGTATACTTTTGCTGTAACCTTTGTTGTTTTTACAACTAAAAGAAGAGCTTAGTCAAATTTCCGCAGTTGGTTTGAGAGCTTTTTCCCATGTCCTTGGAGTCCAAGACGTTCTTGTAAACGGCTTGGAAGTATAAAAGTCATATTTTGCATAACCTCATATGTAATGTCTTCTTGGTTTGTATAACCCGAAATTTCTTCTCCTAACATTGCCAAATCAAAGGGTGCATGGCAATATATTGTTTCAGCCAACTTTGTATATAGTTCATCGATTTTCTTTAACCAAGGATTTAATTCAATAATAAGGGGATACTTGTATTTGTATTTCAGTTCTAATGCAGCTTGAGGTATGGCAATTTCTAAGCAATCTGACTCGCCGTTCACTCTGGTGACGGTAATCACACAAGGTAGTTCATTTGAATTTGGAAGATATAAGATTCCATAAAATTGGTTAACGCTGTTCTCTTCAATATTAAATGGTAGTGATACAGAATTCTTTTGATACTCTTTTTTATCCTCCCAAATCTCACTGAAGAAATTACTTTTACTCAAAGCAGTAAGTGCTTCATTTACCCTTTTGTTATCACCAAATGGGTGATATTCGATCGAAAGTTCGTAAAATCCGCCAATCCAATTTTCAGGGCTGTAAAAACCATCAAAATCCATTCATTTTTCAACTCCATGTTAGAAAAGCCTTAAGAGTACCCTTATTTCGCTATGAACCGGATCGCGTAATCTTTTCCATTTATATTTTTGAGCAAGGATTTTATTAATTCAGCGTACCTTTCCTCCAGCCAATCTCGAGCGAATTCATTAGGTGCAACTAATGTCATTTTGTCATTTTCAATCGAAGATACGAACACATCTTTAAATCATGTTTCATAACTCGGCTTTGAGATCTTTTTCTGCAATTGTACTTTAACTAACTAGAATAAATCATCATGTTCATCCGATGATTCCGTATGTAATTGGACATCTTCAATCGGTTGTTCAGCTTCTTTTTCCTCTGGTGTTAAATGATCTATTATCGTGGTGGCACGTCTTAATTCATGTTCAAGTGAAAGTTTAAGCTCTTGTAACTCCTTCATTAATGTATCTTCAGATTTGTCATTTCCATCCATTTTAATCCCCCCCTTGCTGTAAGGTTTTTCGATCTATTTATTATAGCCTCATTTTTTGTTCTTGTCCTAGTACGAATTTTAAACTTGAAGGGGAGGGTAGTAAGATGTATGAAGGAGTGGTACTTTCAGTTATCAAATTGTAGAAGATGTGGTACTCTTTTTTATCAAGAATAGAATACAAGAGTTGGAGGTGATTTAGTGAGGGAGTAGCAGCTGCATGGACTACCCAGTGAATAGTAAAGAGCCTTCCCATGAATTCCGAGTGATATTACCTGAAGTTAACTTGAGCCCATGAAGATCTACAGTAGGGTGAACAATCGAGTTTCATTTCTGTTTTTAGACCAGTTAGAAACCAATTGGTTCTTTTCCGTGTCCTAGTAAATTCAATAGTTTATCTAGTTCCTGACTTTTATGTAATGTTTTTGGGGCAGTAAATCCATATATGAATGCTGTAGTTATTAATTCTTTCCTCAATATCTCAATTTTTTCATGTAATGCTTCCATACTCTCCAATGCAAGATCCCTCAAGTACTTTCATTTTTATTATAAAT
>NZ_JBHXAS010000215.1:0-4189 GCF_042727425.1 Peribacillus sp. NPDC060253 | reverse complement strand
AAAAATTCTTTACATATTTTCAGTTTTAATCGATTTTTGCAATGGCTATTTTTAGAATTTTCTTTTATTTTCTCCTTTTTTCTAATTCTAATAGTCAAATATTAAACTGGCACGCTGCTTGCAATAACTAATAATGAAAGCTATTAAAACATTATTGTAGGTAGGGAAATGATAAAGCGTCAAATTCAATTTTATAGTGAAGGTTACAAATTAGATGGCACAGTGTATCTTCCAGACGATTATAAAAAAGGCGAAAAAAGACCGGCTATTATTCCGAATTCTGGATATCAAGGGTTTAATGAATTTTATCCAAAGTTATTTGCGGAAAATTTAACAGCGGCAGGTTATGTTTGCTTAGGATTCGATTATCGGAGCTTCGCGAAAAGTGAAGGTGAAGAAGGTCGCGTTATTTTGGATGAGCAGGTAGAAGATATTCAAAATGCGATAACATTCCTCTCCCTCCAGGAAGAAGTAGATTCAGATAGAATAGGATTGATAGGTTGGGGTATGCTTTTCCTGAAAAAGCATTAAGTAGGGTTCAAATAATCATGCAGGATGGTAACACTTATCAATCTTCTATAATACAAGCAAGGGGAGATTATGATTTTCCGTTAAAGGCTGAAGAAAAAAAAGAAAAGTTTTTCTGGCTGACCACGCCGCTCCTAGGCAAAGAATCTGCGAAGTGGATATTTGAAACCATTCAAAACATTGAACATATGAAAAGTATTCGGGAGTTTATGCCTGCCATGGAGACACATAAAAAAACATTCTAAGAATTGTAGTGGTGCACATCAAGACATTGGTGTGCACCACTATTTTTTAACCATAAGGAGTTGCCGTAGGATGCACCGTTAAGAAAACATTCGGCCACCTTCAATTTTTCCAAAATAGAACTCATTCCCAAAATATAATCCGACCTACACCGGAAAGAATTCGACCTACAATCAAAGAATTCGGCCGAAAGGGTGCTCTCAATGAAAATTCCCCTAAGATATATCATCTAAGGGGAATTGATTATTTTATAGTATTTTCTCCTTCATTCAATGTTTTGAAGGAGGGAAGGTGATGTTTCCAAGAATGACATCAGTTTTAGCGCCGGTTGCTTTAGGAACGTTACTAGGTTTACGGTGAAAGGTCTCATTTGCAAGCAGGGCAAATGCTACCGCTTCTTTTGCTTCAGAAGAGTATCCCAACTCTTCTTGGGTTAAGACTTGAATAGACGTTCCAAGTAAGGATTGGATCATATCTAATAATGTTTTATTGTAGCTGCCACCGCCGCCAATAATCACTTCTTCTATATCGGTTTTTGGAAAGATGAAATTGCGATAGTTCTCTACAATAGATTTTGCCGTAAACATCGTTACGGTTGCTAAAATATCATGGTTTGGAAGTGATTCGAACATCTTTAAAAGTTCGACTACATACTGCTTGCCAAACAATTCTCTACCAGTTGATTTTGGTGGAGGGCTCATAATATAAGGGTGACTGATACAATAAGATAATAGTTCATCATTAATGTGTCCTTGCTTAGCTAATTTACCACCGTCATCATATTTTGTATGGAACAGTTGGCGGCATACTTCATCAATGATCATATTACCAGGCCCTGTATCAAAAGCATACATGTCATCCAGAGATGCTTGCTTGGGTAAGACGGTTACATTTCCAATGCCCCCTATATTTTGAAGTAATCTCCCCTTCGTTTCACTTCTATATAGTATATATTCAGTAAAAGGAACAAGCGGAGCTCCTTGTCCTCCTGCAGCCATGTCCATCGTACGAAAATTTGATATCACCATAGTGTTCGTATCATGAGCGATAACAGCAGCTTCCCCAATTTGCAACGTTGAGGGTATCCAATTTTGTTCCTGTAAAGGCTGGTGGTAAATGGTTTGACCGTGGGATCCTATAAGATCCAGTTCTTCAATTGGAAATCTAGCTTTATTACAAACTTCCTTTACCGCTTCGGCAAATAATTTTCCTAACTTAAAATTCAAACTGCAAATTAACTGCACATTGGATGTTTCTATGGACAAAGACTGCATAATTTCATTTTCAATAGCTTTTGGAAAAGGATAGGTAATGAACTCAATCATTTCAATTTCAGTCTTTAGCCCACTATTATTCACTCGAACAAGTGCAGCATCAATTCCATCTAATGATGTTCCAGACATTAATCCTACTATGTACATTGTCAATCCACCTACCTCTAATTGTCTTTTCCATAATAATCAATCATTTTGCAAGAGTATAATATACACAAAGATTCTTGCATGTTTTATCCTTCACCATTGTAAGGGAAATACGCTTATTATGGTTACTTTTCGGCCTCTATCATACTTTAATGATGTTGATGATTATTTTACTTTTATTATCATTTGCTTCGTTTGTTTGCTTTCATTATGGGTGCGGTCCAAGGCTGTCACAGCATATGTGTAAGTCTTTCCTTTTTCTACAGTGGGATCATTAAATAATTGACTTTTCATTTCTTTATGAACTGTTGTCAGCAAGTTCTTAGAATCTTCAATGTTTCCTTTTTTCTTTCCTTCAAAACGATAAATGGCATAATACGATGAATCTGAATGCTTGTGATCGGCAATTTCAAATTGTATGCCATCGCCTGTTTGTTTTACTCTGCCCAAATTTGGAGCCTTTGGGGCATTATCATCTATCCAAGGCATTGGCGGAACCAATGCGGGATATTTATAAATATCGTTGCTTAATCGATCTGCTATCCCCAGGGGATTATTACGAAGATCTTTCGCACTGAAATGCATGCTTCCATCAAATTCTTTATAGGTCCGATTTAATTTTAACTGGTTTGGCATTTCCTCTGGATTAAACCAGTTTTGGACCCCGTTCGACTCTGTATTGATTTTATAGTCTCCTTGTCCAATATAGAGCTGAACGTTTTTACCTTCGACTTCTTTAGTCCACCAATCAAGGAGTTTTGCATAGTCGGCTACTGGCAACCCTATATTCCAGTATAATTGGGGCGCGATATAATCAATGTATCCATTATTGATCCATGTTCTAGTATCCGCATATAAATCATCGTAATTCGTTTGTCCTGCAGCAGTGTCGGAACCTGTGGGATCGACTGCTTTGTTACGCCAAACTCCAAATGGGCTAATACCAAACTTCACATATGGTTTTTCAGCTTTGATTTGTTCATTAATATGCTTTACAAGATTGTTTACATTATCCCTGCGCCAATCTTCTACATTTGGAAATATACTTGCACCATATTTTTGATAGGATTCTTCATCTGGGAAAGGTACTCCAGCAATCTTGTAAGGGTAAAAATAATCATCCATATGGACTGCATCGATATCATACTCTTTAACCACTTCCATAATTCCGTCAATCACAAACTGCTGTACTTCAGGAACACCTGGGTTAAAGTACAATTGTTGTCCATAGGGTATAACCCAATCCGGGTGCTTTCTAGCAGGATGAGATTCTGGAAGTTTATCAAGATCCGTTAGCTCAGCCGTTTTACCTAGAGGCATGGTAATGCGGTAAGGATTAAACCACGCATGGAATTCCATATTGCGTTCGTGAGCTGCTTCAACCATGAATGCAAGAGGATTGTATCCCGGATCTTTTCCTTGAACGCCTGTTAAATATTGTGACCAAAGACCATATTCAGAGGGATAAAAAGCATCAGCGGTCGGTTTAATCTGCATGACAACAGCATTCATCCCCATCGCTTTTTGTTCATCCAAATATTTTATAAATTCTTCTTTCTGAGTGGAAACAGATAATCCAGGTTTGGACGGCCAGTCAATGTTTAACACACTCGCAATCCAAGTTGCGCGCAGTTCCTGTTTTACGTAAGTCGTTTGTTGTGGGAGTGGTGTTGACTCCGCACTTGCAATCAAATCAGCTGGAAGGAGAAGGGATCCTCCCACCAATGCAGTAAGTGCCAATGAACCTAATTTTCTCTTTGCAATTCTTCCATTCATCAATAGAACAACCTCATTTCATTTTGTAATTTTTATATGCGATTATTTGTAAGCGTTAACAAATAATGAATATACGCATGTCGTCACATCAATAGAGAGAGGTCTAGTAAAAACATCGAAATAGCTATTTTAGTGTAAAACGACATTTTTAGTAGAAATATAGCAAATAATTCAAGTAGATTACGTATATTCTAAAATTAATTTTTAAAAAAGTATATACA
>NZ_JBHXAS010000214.1:0-4439 GCF_042727425.1 Peribacillus sp. NPDC060253 | reverse complement strand
GCCTATTATAATAATAATTAGATAACTTAGTTCACTATTTGTATAAAAAAGGGTGATTAGATTATATTTTTTTAGGATTTTTCGTAAGCGCTATCATTTGGATGGAATTACTACAGTCACCTTGAGAGGAGAAAATTATATGGCTAGGATTAACACGACCGAGGTAATTAGTAACAGTAAATTTAACCGCTTTCATTTTGGGTTGCTGGCATGGTGTTTCATAATTATCCTTTTCGATGGCTATGACCTTGTCGTTTACGGAACGGTCGTCCCGGTATTGACGGAGGAGTGGAACCTTACTTCTGTGGAAGCGGGTGCTATGGGCAGCTACGGTCTATTTGGAATGATGTTCGGGGCGATTTTCTTTGGTACCTTAGCAGATCGGATTGGCAGAAAAAACGTTATTGCGATATCACTGATTTTATTTAGTTTATTTACTCTATTATGTGGCTTTGCGAATACGCCCACAACGTTTTCTACTTTCCGATTTTTGGCGGGATTAGGGCTAGGGGGGATCATGCCGAACGTCATTGCGTTATTGACGGATTATGCACCGAAAACGATGCGGAGCATGGTCGTTTCGATCGTTTTATGTGGATATTCATTTGGGGGGATGCTTGCCCCGATACTCGGTATTCTGCTTATGCCGATATTAGGATGGGAGTCAATATTTTGGTTTGCAGGAATACCATTATTATTTTTACCCTTCATGATGAAACGTTTACCAGAGGCTTCGACGCATTTGGTCAGAATTAACAGCAAAGAGGAATTAATCGGAATATTATCCAAGGTCAGTCCGGATAGCAACTTCGATATTAATGATGAAATTGTAGAAGTGAAAAAAACGGATTCCAATATGCCGATGGTTGGATTATTTAAGGACTCCCGCGCTCTAAGCACGTTGATGTTCTGGATTGCCTTTTTCATGTGCCTATTGATGGTATATGGTTTGAATACATGGCTTCCAAAGCTAATGATCGAGGCAGGGTATGCCCTGAATTCAAGCTTAGGTTTCTTGATCGTTCTTCAAGGGGGAGCCATCGTAGGTACGCTGATCATCGCTAAACTATGTGATCGATATGGATCTAAAAAAATGCTTGTGCCGATGTATGCGCTTGGGGCAGTCAGCTTGACACTATTGGGAATGGGCGGAAGTTCTTTCGTGATTTACACGTTGGTGGCGATCGCGGGAGCCTGTACCATTGGCGCCCAAAACCTTATCCAAGCTTATGTATCACAGTACTATCCACCAAACATTAGATCGACGGCACTAGGAGTGGCATCTGGGATCGGAAGGATTGGCGGTATGCTTGGACCCATACTTGGTGGATTTTTACTGTCCATCGCGCTACCCATCCAATTGAATTTCATTGCCTTCGCTATTCCAGGTCTTATTGCCGCTATCGCTTTATCATTCGTTCCAGTGAAAATGGCTTATTATAAAAATGGTCATGCGGAAACAGATGAAGAAATAGGGGTAGAGTCCAATAAAGTGAATGTATTATAAAAATCAAATGCATGAAATGTCTTGCAAGGTTATCCTTGCTGTCATTTCATGCACCTTTGTTTTAGACGGCATTCCTGAGGCAATCAACCTATCGTTCTAAGCGGAAATTACGAAAATTGACTACAAACGGATTGAATAAAAAATAGTTTCAATTATGAAATATACGAGAAAAATTGCTTAAATGTTCATATCTTCGGTATTCGTATCACTCCATTTTATTATGAATAATGTTAGAATGAGGTTACGGATAAATTAATTCCTCCTTGAAATGGAGCGAACTAGAAATTAATCTCACCTTTTGAGAGGAGTCATTACTTTGAAAATTTTAAAACATTTTATTTTTTGGTCATGCATTATAGGGGTTTTATACTCTATGATTTATTTCTTTATAGCGGACATTCCGTTATATATAAAATTGCTAGGCGGAGCCATTATCCTTTACCTTGGTTTTGATCTAATAACTGAATCAAAGAAAAGAAAGAGGAAAGAAGCATTGGAAGCTTAATCCATATAATCGTTAAAAGCCCTCTTTGAAAAGAGGGCTTTTTTTTGCGCTGAAAAATGTATAACTGAGTACTTAGAATATGAAATATTGGTAAGTGTAGCTACTTATCATAAATTTTGAATAGTATAAAGGACATTTCCCTCAATGATAAGAGTTTTTTTGTTGGATTATTGCGGCCGATGCCTTTGATTATTGGCAATATACTAAAAATTAAGTTGAAATCTAGTGAATTTAGTTCTATATATGTATAATTCATTATCGGTTGACATTTTTATGTTCTGATTGCCATTGCAGGAGGTACGACAACAGGTACACAAATCGTAACGAATGCATATGTTTACCAGAATTATCCGAATGATATCCGTTCTACAGGTGTCGGCAAAATTGGCGGGATACTCGCTCCCACTTTCTGTGGGGTCCTGCTTGATATGAAGTTGTCATTGCAAGCCAATTTTTTAGCTTTTGCCATTCCATGCATCATTGCAGCAGTGGCGATTTGGTTCATTAATCAGGCAGGAAAAGAAATTGATATAATGTAGACCGAGGCTGAATCACTGTATGAAAATGTTTAAATACGCGAATAGCTGATTTCCTTGTTGAATGGAAAAATATCCAATGGAGAACTTGGTAATCTGAAGATACTAGGAAATGAGAAGTACGCCCAAACAACAAATTGGGATTCTGGTAAAAGAAATTAAAGGGCATAAGGCCCTTTTTTTAGTGTCTAGGACCCCATATAATGACTGACACTCCGACCAAACAGATTGCAGCTCCAATCCAATCATATAAATCAGGGGTTTTCTTATCGATGCCCCATCCCCATAAAACTGATAAAACAATGAAAACCCCGCCATATGCAGCATATACACGTCCAAAAGTAGGGAACGTTTGGAAAGTCGCGATGATGCCGTATAACACCAAACCGAAACCTCCGGCTAAACCTAGATAAATGGATTTTCCTTCTCTTAACCAAAGCCAAATAAGGTAACCTCCGCCAATTTCGGCTAGACCAGCCATAAGGAAAATTACAGTAGTAACTAACATATATGTATCCTCGCTTCCTGGTTGAATTTTATCATATTGAAACGGAAAATGATCATGCTTGGCAGTGTCTTAAATATAATCCTTTTTCAAAAATGGGGGCATCTCCGGTAAAGTATGTGCATAATCCTTCTATAAAAGAGAGTTATTTTGACTTTCAAAGGGACTCTATAGCCCGCATATTCATCTATTAAGATTTTAGCTTTTAAAAAGATTAAGGCATTATTATCTTTTAGCTCTAACCTGGATTGCAATTCAGTTGCAAAGGGTATTATACCTAAAAATAAACTATAGTAATCTAGTTGAGGAGTTGCATCCATGAAATCGCGAACATTTGCATACATGTTGGCCATACTTCATTCAAGTATTGTCGGTCTATCTTTCTTATTTACGAAAATGGCCATTGCTGAATCGGATCCGCTGGATACTTTGGCGTTTCGATTCACCGTTTCTTTCGTCATCATTTCATTGCTTGTCGCCGCAAAAGTCATTAAGGTGAACTATAGCTGGGAGTCAGTTAAAAACCTGGTTCCGCTTTCACTGTTATTCCCAACTCTTTTCTTTGCTTTTCAAACTTTTGGACTTAAGTACTCGCAATCAACCGATGCAGGGATATTATCTGCCGTCACACCGATTCTAACCTTGATGATAGCTGGATATTTCTTGAAGGAGAAAACAACTTTATATCAAAAGCTTTCGATTGTTTTGTCGGTGGTGGGGGTCATTTTTATTTTTGTGGTGAAAGGGAGCACAATCAATTTTTCCGACATGCTTGGTATGGTGCTGATCCTGTTTTCCTGTATCGCAACCGCATGTTATACAACAATGACCCGTTCACTTGCCAAGGACTATACACCAGGTGAAATGTCCTTTTTCATGATGGGAACGGGCTTTGTCATTTTTAATGTGGCTGCACTCGTTTCCCATATAAAGCAAGGAACGATGCTGGAATTCTTTTCACCATTGTCGAGCACGGAATTCATCAGCTCCATATTGTATTTGGGAATATTGGCTTCATTGGTCACATCGTTATTATCGAATACGATTTTATCAAAAATCAAAGCGTCACAAATGAGTGTTTTTGCAAATCTTTCTACGGTAGTAACGATTGCTGCGGGAGCTTTCATTCTTAATGAACAGATAACAATCTATGATATAGCCGGGTCCATACTAATCATTTTAGGTGTTGTAGGCACGAATTATTTTGGACGGAAGAAAGAACATTCCATAAAAGTGAATCTTGAATATAACGGGGAGCAAAGTGTGAAATGAATAAAAAAGGTCCATCCTTGAGGTGAAGTGAACCCAAAAAGTTAGACACTTTATTTAATTAGGCAGCCTTGAGGGCATGAATCCGGTAATCTACCGGGCTCATGCCTTTTAATT
>NZ_JBHXAS010000213.1:0-4561 GCF_042727425.1 Peribacillus sp. NPDC060253 | reverse complement strand
CTACATAAGATATTATATAAAATAATGAAAGTAGTGACGGAAATATGAATAAAAAAAATATTTTTTTTGTATTGGTGGTATGTATTGTTATTGTTGCTGCAATAGTGAATTATTCTTCTCCTGGTTTAGCATCGAATTTGATTTATTCCTATAGTGTAACTAAAAGTTATACAGAAAATATAGAGAATACTAAGAATTATGCTAAGGTTCCCTTTGGCAAGGAAGTGACTAAAAAAGTAGATTATTATAGTGGAGTTGATCTAAAAGACGGAGAAATTCCAAAGAGAATCGAGGCTGAATTAAAAGATAGCTTCAATAAGCCAGTAAAATATAAACAAGAAATGATATTGACAGGCCCAGAAAAAGGTTATAAATATCGTAATTATTTTATTACAGAAAAGCGTGATAAAGGTGAATATACAATTATTGAGAAAAATAAAATAACCGGAAAAGAAAAAAAGTATGATGGAACCTATATAGAACCTAGTTCACAAGATCCCTTAAAAAATTGGTCTCGAGATACAAAGTAATTTACCGGGGAATGCCACTTAATAATATAAACACTTAACTTTTTGTTTCGTTTGTGTCCTATTATCCTATTACTTTTTATATGGGCAGCTATGAATAGTGTCCCTACATGGCTTGGGGTAATTAATTGTATGTGGAATCATGGCTGCAGTCTTATAGTGGGTAGAATAACATTAGATGAACTTAAAATCTTTACTAGAGCAAACAGTGTAATAAACTGATTGCTCTAGTAAATTTATGTTTATATTTGGTATAAGAGTTTATTAGATATTGATATACATCGGGAGAAAATTTTTTTGGAGAATACAGAATTAACTGTATGGTTGGTGTTAAAATATCATCTCAAAACATACACTCTTCATAGAAAAGTATTAGATTTTAGACATTGAGGAGATGGAGAAATGAACTTCGAGATGCAAATAGCGAATATGCTGGCAAAAAATATACATGGTTTTATAAAATTTGTTGATAAACATCATAAAAATAAAAACAACATCTTTTGTTTACATACAGATAAATTGTATCAATTAAAGCTTCTTGTTGAGGAGTTTAAGTTTCAAGTATTGGCAGATGAACTTAAAAGAATCAATCGGTTTACCTGGGATGAAAACTACACGCATTTATTGGTTGATAGATTTAGAAAAGGAATGAGCATCATTGAGGAATACGTAGAAAATAACTACAGTGATTTATTCATTTTTACCGCCAGACTTTACACATTGAATAGCCTCAGCTTATTATTTTGCAAGGAGGAAGAATCAATATAACCAAAAAATAGTCCGGTAAATATGAGCAAAGCCCTCCGCAAATAAAAGAAGAGCACATATTATTGTATCTAATATGTGCTCTTCTTTTATTTCATTATAGGGATAGTTGGCATCTGCTCCGAGCCCGATATTATTTGCTTGGCATCGTAGAGATATATTGTTTGACTACTTCATAAACGTATTCTTGATTGGATGCTGCTGTATTAGGGTTATATTTACCGCCGTTCACTTTATTATTGGATAGCACTCGTATTCCTAAGAAGGGCACATCGTAAGCTTTGGCGATTTGTGCTGCCGAGGCTCCTTCCATTTCTTCTACAGATGTACCATATTTCGTATGGAACCACTTAATCCGATCCACTTCATTATTCCAAACGTCTGCAGAACCGATAGTACCATCGACAACCTTACCTTTTGTGTAGGTATCTTTAACGGCATGAGCAGCTGCGAGTAAATCCTTATCTCCCTCGTAGAAGCGTGGCTTTTCAGCATTAGGATCTTCTCCTGCGCTTCCTGCAGAAGCCATGAGGTCCATCGGTTTCCATACAGTTGGATCAATTCCTTGGTTTTTAGCTTTATCTGCCGTTTTTAATGAACCTAGGTTTACCGTTCTTTTTCCTAAAACAATATCAAAAACGTTTAAACTTGGATCATGTCCGCCGGATGTACCTTGATTGATTATGGCAATAGGGTTATATCTTTCTATAGCCACTGCTGTAGCGGCAGCTGTGTTTTCCATCCCTTTACCTGTTTTTGCAACGATTACAGGATAATTGTTTAAAGTTCCAATGTAAAATACAAAATCTCCTGATTTTTCTTCTTTAACATTTTTCAACTTTTTGGCGAAATTTTCAGCTTCGATTGGCATAGGACCTTGAACGATAATAGGCCTTTGAGCCTTTTTTTCTGTCGTTTCATTTTTGGGAGTAGAACTGCAAGCTGCAATCATCGACACGAAAAGTAAAGTAATGATTCCTAATAACGAGTACTGCTTTAACCTGTTTTTTCTCATATAAACTCTCCTTCAAACAAATTATCTGATCATTGGTCCAAAGAAAAAGGTCCAGAACGGCATACTGTTTTCTGCCTTCTAGACCTACAAAGTCAAAGTATGGATAATTTAGCAAAAAAAGAAGCGAATGCTAAATCATTAGCTGCTCAAAAAAGCCGGCCAGCCGAATACTTTAACTCGTAGTCTAGTTCTTTCACTGGGAACCAGGTAGAAACGCTCAGACCATATTTCCGAGCATATACGAATAATGATATATACGATTATTACTTTGCTAATATAACAAATAACCGATAGATAATCAATGGAAAAGTGAACATTAAAATATAAATGTAATTTAATGTTCGTATTTTAGGAGGTGTAGTTCGTTGAAAACGTTGATTTCTTTCATGTTAAAAGGAGTTATAATTCTCCATATTCACCGAAGCCGGCCTGCTTATATTTTGGGTTCTGGATTCGATGTGATAACGAAAAAGTGAGATTGTTACCTTGGGAGGAAAGGGGGGGACAATTCTTTTGTGAAGAAGTTAATCACGGCGCATTATCTATCATAGAAGGAAATGCACATGCGAAATAAGGAAATCTATCTCTAAAAAAGAATTGCTGGTGTTAAAATATCATTTCAAAACATACACTCTTCATATAGTTTTTAGACATTGAGGAGATGGAGAAATATACTTCGAGATGCAAAAAGCGAATATGTTGGCTGATAATTATTTCTTCAACAGTTGTACCATATTTCGTATGGAACCACTTAATCCGATCAACATCATTATTCCAAGGATACACAAAAATGAAGATCTACATTAGCAGATCTTCATAGTTAACCTTTAAAAGGTACTTTCCTAATGAAGGTATTCATTTGAAGATCATAATGATTTTCAATATCATTTCCAAGTCTGTTTGTTAGTTGGGTTAGCTTTTGTACTATTTAGCTTAATTCAAAAACATTGTATAATTTATTCACTTCCCAAATTGATGCTAATCTTGCGCTATTTTCAAAAGGGAGCAAAGAAATTATTGTTTCATCTTCATCAAATTCAAGAGAATAATATTTGAATTCTTGTACGACTCACCTTTTTTGTTTGTACCCATTTTAGTAAATAGAGATAAAATTCTAACAATGCAATATCCACTTGGAAATATATATCATTATTTATTTTAATTGTAAGTATCCCCTCAACCCTTAATGCAACGGCAGGAGAATTACTTAAATTAAAGGGAATAGAGTCTTTATCAGTTGTAAACTCATATTCAAATCTACGCTATTGGATAACTCGTCCATATTTTACCATCAAATCCTATCACAATTTTTATTTTCTTTTCACCTTTAGTACCTATCTTTTTACCTAAATTCACTGTAATGACAAATGATAACTTATCATTATCATTTACAGAAATACTTATATTCTTTGATTGCAAACTTTCTTTTATCCATTGATTTAAAAGCGTAATTTCACCCATATTCGGATTAATATACATATTAGAAGTAATTTCTAGTCCTTCTGACTATAAATGAGAAGATATAGATATTTATTTATCGGAGTATTCTGATATTAACATTTAAAAAGAATCTTTATCTACACCGAGCTCTTTTTCTGTTGTTTCTTTATTAATATATAGCATTATATTGTATTTTATTAATTGTCCAAACTATAATATTAATTTGGTCTAAATGAAGTAGTCACTCCTGGTAAAACGATAAAGCGAGATTTATTTAATGCATATGCTGTACCTGTAAGAGTTGCATATCCACCGTTATTTTTATTCATTGTTACACCACCGCTAATAGTTGAACCTAAAGCTCCCATGCCACCTACAGGTGCATCTCTCTTAAAACCAGAATGATATCTTAATTTTACAATACCTTTAAAATTATACGGCCATGCTGTAGCGGGTTTAACAGACCAATATACACTTCTGCCTGTATCACTTGCTACAATACTAGCTCGTCCTCCAGGACCAGTAGCTGATGAATACGACATAGGATTATTCTCATTTACAACAACACTATTAGGATGATTAAAAATAACATCAGATATTTCTGTATCATTTCCAAAACTTCTAACTGTAATTTCATCGTCCATATAGATAATTTCACCTGTTTGAGCTAATTCTTCTAATTCTTGATCTTCTTTTTCACTAGAAAATGTTGGGGTAGCTAATACTAAAGAAAACAGCATGAAAACTATTGGTAAAACGATCTTTTTCACAAAGTATACCTCCTCTTCTATAATTTGTATTTTAGTTATATAAT
>NZ_JBHXAS010000212.1:0-4568 GCF_042727425.1 Peribacillus sp. NPDC060253 | reverse complement strand
GTATCATTATTAGTTATGATGGGCGGATATTCAAAGCTAAAGTCAATTCAGAGAATGGAGAAGTATCAGGAAATACTACCTTCCATTATTCACAAGAAGGCTCCATTCTTTCAGGAAGTTATCTGGGTGGAGAGATTGTTAAAGGGACATTAATAGGGTTTGTCAATATGGATGGATCTCTAGAATTTAGGTATAATCATATCAATGAAAAAGGGGAAATTAGAGGAGGCAGCTGTTTTTCCACACCAGAGATATTGACTGACGGAAGAATACGATTGCATGAAAAATGGAAATGGTTAGATATTGAGCAGACCGAAGGACATTCGATCATTGAAGAACAGGGAAGATAACTTAATCCAATATAGAAAGGCTTGATGACAATTACGACTATTTGTTTAGTACGGCATGGCCAAACGGATTGGAATGCACAGGGAAAACTGCAGGGGCAGACCGATATACTTTTGAATGAACATGGAAAAATACAGGCACGGCAATGCGGTGAATTTTTGATGAAAGAAGATTGGGATGTAATCATTACAAGTCCGCTTATAAGGGCAAGGGAAACGGCTGATATCATTGCTCATTATATGGATGTTCCGGTCATTGAAAAAATCGAATTCATTGAAAAGAATTTTGGCGTCGCTGAAGGATTGACATCAGCTGAAAGGGAAGCGAAATACATAGATAAAGTATATCCTGGTCAGGAAAGTCAAGAATCTTTACGAAACAGGCTGATGAAGGGGCTCCAAGAAATTCAAAAAGAGTTTCCAAAGAAAAGAGTAATACTCGTTGCACATGGCGCTGTGATTCATTTTATATTACGGTTGATGTCAAACGAGTCAATCGTTTCCACTGAAATGCGATTGTTTAATGCATGTTTGAGTACGATTAGATTCGAGGCCGATTCTTGGATCATAAATGACTTTAATCAAGTAACTCATTTATCATAATGCTATAACAGATAAATGAAACGAAGGATGCGTTTCACCAACTCATGAAGGAAAGAAGGAAATCATGATTAATAAGAAGACGGCAATGGTTTTAGGGGCAACGGGAGTCGTCGGTACCCAGCTCGTTAAACAACTAAGCAATAGCCATAATTATAAGGAAATCCACTTACTGACAAGAAGGCATGTGGAAATTAATGAACCGAATTGCACCGTACATACTGTAGATTTCGAACGTTTATCTTCGTTTGCGCATTTATTTAACGTCACGGATGTTTTTATATGCTTGGGTACAACAATCAAGAAGGCAAAATCAAAAGAGGCGTTTCGTAAAGTGGATTATGACTATGTTATGGAGGCGGCGAAAATCGCAAAGAGCTGCAATGTTGAGAAATTACTCGTCATAACGGCTATGGGAGCCAATTCAAAATCAGCCTTTTTTTACAGTCGTGTAAAGGGCGATGTCGAAGGCGGACTTCAACAATTAGCCATGAAATCAGTCCATATATTTCGCCCTTCACTACTTCTTGGCGAACGGGAGGAATTCCGGGCAGGTGAGAAGATTTCAGGTATATTGAGTTCCATCGCCCAATTCATCTTTATTGGACCACTGCGTCCCTACCGTGCCATAGAAACAAAAAAGGTAGCTGCAGCCATGTTTATTGCAGCCCAAACATCGACTGCAGGCGTTCATCTTTATCATTCTGATGAAATCGAGAAGCTTGCAACTTCGGATGATCAGTAAGGGATCGCACTTTTGTAATTCCTTTTGCTTCGCCAGAGGTTCAGGTATTGGGGCGAAGAAAAAGGGCCCTTCTTTTGTTCGAAAGCAACCGGTATAAATTCATTAATCAATAGATAATTTCAATTGATCTCGCTGAATAGAATCATGTTTAGATAGAAACTTCAATTCCTCAAGTTTTACTAAGCTAAAAGTTAAAACCAAGTTGAATGGTGCGTAAGGTGCCAGAATCTGGCTTAGGAAATACGCGTCTAAATGAGATTCAGCAGGCTTAAGCCGAGAGCGGAGCGTCCGCTCAAAAACAGTGCACTACGATACAATCACCGTTCTATTGGTACACACCTAAACAATTGTAGACAAATTCGATTTTAATCCGGTTTGTATATATCCCGTGAGCCTTTAATTGCGAACGATTTTCTTACTAAATCATGTCAAGCTGACTAAAAAGAACAAGTTTAACGATGGGGTAAACACTATGTTGGACATTCTTCTTTTGCTGGTGGTCTTTTAATTAATGAAATGAGAGAAACGACTTTTCAAAGGAAAACGGTATTACTGACTGTAAACTTCGAAAGCGTGGAGGGAAGTCTAAAACAGAGGAATTAGCTACGAACTAGTTTCTGTTCGTAGACAGTGGATGTGAGTCAATATTTTGGACACAAAAAAGTTAAATCTTAAGCTGTATTCCTAATCAAATCTTCAATGGCTTGTGGGATTTGATAGCCCAAGCTGCTGTGAATTCTTTTTCGGTTATACCAACCTTCAATAAACTGGAACATCGCTAATTTAGCTGTTTGATAGTCTAGATATTGTACGTGGTTGACTTCTTCCTTTTTTAATAGGGCATTAAAGGATTCAATACAGGCATTATCATATGGGCAGCCTTTCATACTCAAAGAACGCTTGATTTCAAATGTTTCTAATGCTTCATCTATCCATTTATTCTTGAATTCACTTCCACGATCCGTGTGGAATAACATGATCTTATTTAGCTCAACTTTAATGGAAGAAATGCCTTGGTACACTAACTGTGCGTCCTTCCGAGCGCCAGTTCCGTATCCGATAATTTCCAAATTATAAAGATCGACCAATACACAGATGTCATGCCATTTATTCTCGCCCCTTACATACGTTAAATCACTGACAACCACGCTGTATGCTTCTTCTTGTCTGAACTCTCGGTTTAACTCATTCTTTTTTTTCGATTCGTTACACGTTGAGCCATGGGGCTTAAACTGGGCAATCGTATAAGTGGACACGAGGCCTTCTTCTTTCATCACTCGACCAATACGTCTTCTTGAAATCTGATACCCGCATTTCTGGAGTTCCACTTTAATCTTCCGCGTGCCATAGTTTTGACAGCTGGTATGGAAAATTTCAATTACCTTGGGGGTTACTTCATCTGTTTGTGAAGGTATTTTTTCTTCATAATAATACGTGATTCTTGGAATCTTAAGGAAGTTGTCATCATCGGTGCTAAAATACCCAATATCAACGGTTAAAAGTTCCCAAAAAACAACAGATAATCATCTCATCAGAGTTGGAGTGTTTGAGAGGATGCTGAAGACTGGGGAATTTTATATGTCAGTTAAAGCTGATATAAAGCAAATTCAATATTACAAACATTACCTCGCTAGAATATATTACAAAACCATCTTTAGCAGTTATGCATCATTCTGCACAATTCGGTTAGTTTGTCTCATAATTAAATAGTTTGTAATGATTTCTTAATGCAAACTTTTGTTTTTTACACATTACATCTTGGCATTGTATTCAATTGTTCACTTTCTTTCGTTAAATGTACTTCTAATTCGTTGTGATTTTCATGTCTTTTGCACATTCATTATGTTTCCAGTATTAAGATCCTATTTTTCCTATAATCACCAGGTGTAGAACCTAAGTGTTTTTTAAATGTGTGATGAAAATGAGGCATACTTTGAAATCCGCTTCTTTCAGCAATAACCGAGATGTTTTCATCGGTATGCAGTAGGAGTTCTTTAGCCATAATAATTTTTTTTTGGACGATATAATCGGAGACGTTTAATCCTATCATTTGCTTAAATACTCTACTAAAATGTGCAGTACTAACGTTTGCCTTATTAGCAAGTTCAACCAGACTCAAACCATTCGTAAAGTTATTTTCAATATAAGATAAAATATCTTTCATCCATAAAGGTCCCCAATTAGGAGAAGCGAACTCGCATTTGTATGGAAAAACCATTCTGTTAAGGTAATGCAACACCATGTGAAGTTGTAATAAAATGGCATGTTTAAATCCAAACTCTGCATCAGTCGACTCTCTGTTCATATCTTCAAAATGAGATTCTAACACTTTTTGTTGATTAAATTGCATGGAATACTTATAGTACTTTGCTTTTTGGCTTTTTTCAAAAAGTTGATGATAAGAGAAGGATTCTCCAAGAGAGTTATTGTGAATAAGTAAATGATTAAAGAAAATAACCGTACAAGTAACAGGGTTATCCTTATCATGAATTGTGTGATGAATAGTATTCCCCGGGATAATAATTAGATCTCCTTTTTTAATATTATGAAATACATTGTCTATGAAAAAGATGCCTTCTCCATCATAAACATATATAATTTCATACCGGTCATGAAAATGTGCAGGCAGTTCACTTTCGGTACTTTTGGTGTCTTGATAGACGAGGGAAAGAGGGAAAAGAGTATTGTTATCAAATTTTTTTTGCACTGGTTTCAATTAAATCACCCCTATAGTTTTGTAGGTAACACTAATTTATCAAAAAACCGTATAAATACGACAAAATCCGGAATTTATGTTTAAAAAGTTGATGATACAATAATTATAAGAAAAAAAATAAGTCTCATGTTGTTAAAGTTTCAGAGCCAAACAATGGTAT
>NZ_JBHXAS010000211.1:0-4615 GCF_042727425.1 Peribacillus sp. NPDC060253 | reverse complement strand
GGTTACAGATAGACGTTCTGTCACATTTGTTTCTCCTGTAATTGAGAAACCATTTTTTTCATAGAAATTTATTGCTGGTGTATTTTTAGAACCAGTTGATACTATTATTGTTTCAATATCTTCCTCATTGTTTTCAATGAACTCTAATAACATTTTGGAAATTCCTTTTCTAAAATGTGTTGGATGAACCATTAGACGATGTATATCGATTATACCTTTTTCAACTTTTATAGAAATGACTCCACTTAACTCGTCATTTAAGTAATACCCATAGAAAGTTTCACCGGATTGTTGTAACGTGTCAACTGTATCTTTTAATGGTGGTATTTCATAAAAATGAATTAACTCTGCCTCTACCATATAGGAAGGTAATTGAATGTTTAATACATCCTCAGCTAATTTAGGATTAGTCATATCGATTTTTTTTATCAAAGTGGTTCTCCTTTTAATTTCGGATATAAATCCTTGTTCAACTAAACTGCCCCGTTAGTTTAAGTAGAAATTTTCACAATCTCATATTAACCTTAACATAAATACCCAATCGGAGATTTTATATTGTATATTTTATAATCAACCTTTACCTTTAACATAGCCAAATTAAAAGAAGTGAAATCATTCAATGATTTCACTTCTTTTAATGCAAGGGTTGCCAGCACCAAGTGTGCGACAAATTTATATAGAGTCAATAATAAATCTACTTACATACCATAAATAGATTCTGCTTTTAGCCAATTATTATTTATGAAGCTCATCCCCGTTTATAATTATCATTGAATCTTGTTTCCCGCTATTTAAAACTAGTTTGATGTTTCCTTCACCAGACATTGATTCAAATGAACGAATTGCATCTCCTTTTATTACTTCAGAGAATACCTCATCTCCCTTTGAATTAGTTACTATACATTTCCAGTTTGCTCATTCTTTATTGAAATTGTATTTGTTCCTTTTAAAAGAATTTTTAGTTCAAGTGTTTTCTTATTATGAAGGTTGCCAGATATACTGATATCAGCTACTAAATCTTTTGAGTCTTTTAAAATTGTTTTATTAATTTCAATTCCATCCGTAGCCATTGTTTCTGTATTTGAAAAAATATTTAAGATTAGACCGAGTAGTAACAAAGCACCTATTATCAACATTAATTTTTTCAGAAACCTCTTTTTTTCAATTGAAGTATTATTCTTTTAAAAAAACCAATACAAAAGCGTGCTATTAGTTGCATGAATTAAGTAGAAGGATATTGTGTAACATCTATTAAGTCATTCTAATTAACTCTAGCAAAAAAAAGCCCACCGATGATCCGGCAGGCCTGAATTTATCATTACACCCTCTATGATTTTTCTAAACAAGTAATCTAATAGAGGCTTCATTATAAACCATATCGCTTCCACGTTTTAATGCCCTCTTCCTTTCAGCATATCTCCCGATTCCTCTCTAATCGGAAGTATGCTAATTCAGTAGAGTCAGGCCGATAAAGGCAATGCCAAATATGCAGTACAGACTAAGGGTAAAGGGCTGAGGGAAAATAATGTATACCATCATGCTAATGATCATCAGCAAGATGCTGAATGCATTGATCTTATCTCTCCACATACTCAACGTGGTCAACTCCTTTTCAATTTCTTTAAAATGGCAAGGTCATCTACCTGGTGGCGTCCAACGTATTTGCCATCCTCCACAAACGCTAGGCTGGTAAGCAATGGGGCAACTGCATCAAAAGCAACGGCAGGCCCTTATCTGGTCAATCTCTCACTTTTTTCCTTTTTGATTCGGCTTAACTGGTCTTTGCGACGAGTGACATTTTCCCGAACCAACACCATTTCGTATAATGACTATTTGCCTAATTTGGACTTTTTTTATTTTTCGTTAGTAAGTAAGCGTCTGATAATTTATAATTATAGGATTGAATCCACTAAACAGCCATGTAGTTAAAATGATAAATCCATGAAAACAATCTGAATTTTCAGACTTTTAAGGGGATAAGAAGTAAATGAGCAATAAAACTTTAAAGGTTGTATTGAGAACCTTGCACAAAGGTCAAACCGAGGAATTCGCCTATGTTTATGAAGGGAAAAGCCTGCTGATTGGACGTGCAAGCCAGCACTCCAAAGCTGATTTTAAGCTTTACAATGACTTCGTTTCAAGGGAACATTGCCTGATTTACATGAAGGAAGGACAGCTTCTCATTGAGGACTTGGCGAGCAAGCACGGCACCGCGGTGAACGAGATGCCGCTCGTTCCTGGCCATCCCTGCCATATTGAACCGGGAGATACCATTACTTTGATTAATGGATTGATTGAATTCATGATTTCCATTGACAATGATTTAACACAGGATTTCACTCCGTTGAACCTTGATATCCTGCAAACCGTCACTATCAATGAGCACATTCAGACCGTGATCATCAACGAAGAAGCACCCATTAAAATGCCTTCGAAGGAATTCAATTGCTTTAAGCTGCTTTATGAGAACTTGGACAACCTTATTTCAAAGGAAATGATCGTCCAGCATGTGTGGCCAGAGAGAATCGGTGATCCCGCGCAAATTGTGACGGCAGAAGAAATCGCTTCACTCCTGTATCGTGTGCGGAAACGGATAAATGGCCATTTCGCCATAAAAGCCGTTATTCAAAAGGGATATTATATGGAATCCATCCTTTCCATTAATCTATCGGATCTGTCATGAACAATGATTCGATTTCATGAAAAAAAGCATTGCGGATAGCAATGCTTTTTTTCATGCTTTTATTGCTTTGGTAAGTCCAGGTTATTGAATTGATCGACTGGGACGACGTCCTCGTCCATATCCATCACTTTCAGCACAACCCGATCTCCTTCCTTCGTCAATACTATATCAGATAGCGCATTGACTCCAGGGTCCACTGTGAACCTTTTGCCATTACCTTCCACGATTAAATAGAACACGTAACCATTTGGGAGATTGGCATCGTTGATTCTTGTTACTTTCCCCTTGATTTCTTTCATTTCAAATCCTTTTTGAGGTGTTACACCGCTGACTTTCCCTAAAGATGCAATCAGTTTTTTATAGTTCCGGAAAGCTTCGTCTTTCGTTTTCCCAAAGACTACTTGGGGATTATCGCTATTGGCATAAACAATCACCACACCTTGAAACTTTGAGCCCTTTGTAACCGGAATGACATAAGTGGGCGCACCGTATATCGTATAGAAAATGCCATTAGTGGCTTTCCAGCCTGGATATTTAGACAAAAACTCACTCGCATTCGCGTTGGATTTTGCTTCCTTTCCAGTTAGAACGGACGTGACGCCTTTGTAGTACGTCATTTCACCGGTTTTGGCATTGAAAACACCGTACCCTACCAAGGTTTTGGAATTTCCTTTTGATTTAGCTCTCGTAAAATCAACCACATAAATCAATTCGCCTTTTTCGTTAAACGTAACTTGCATATTATCCTCATTAGGGATCAAGACATCTTTCTTCGCCCCAATTAAGGACTGGTTTTTCCACCCGTGAACATATTTCCCCCAGTATGTCCAATATTCCAGGGCTGTTTCTAATGTGAATGTTCGATCTACCCATTTAGGTTCTTTTCCTAACGGATAGTATTTCGTGTCTCCATTTTCCGGATTAACCAATACCACTCCATCCACCACGGACCCGCTTCGGTACTTCAAATAATGTCCCACTGAAGCTACAAAGTATGGCTTTCCGTCCTCATTCGGTTCCAGGTATGAATCATGGATGATTTTTTTTGGATAGGCCTTGCGGATCGTCCTTTCCAAATCATGATCGAGATACTGTGAGGGGGCATAAAGCATCTTCCCTTGAACAGTGCTTGCCCCTTTATCCGTCGAAACGGCGGAAATCAAATTATAACCTGGCGTGTATTCCGCTCTCCCAGCTTTAAAAAACCCATCCATTTCAATGGGTGAGGTATAAGCCAATTCACTATTTATATTAGTAAGGCGATACTCGCCTTCAGTGAAATATGATGCATTTTGTATTTTGTTAATCGCTGCATCACCTTTTGCGTCAGCCATTTTCACTGTAACAAGCGGCATCGTTTTTATATCTTGGACTTCTTCCAGCTCATTTTTCTTATCGACCTTTGCCAAGCCATGTAGATCTCCGGCAAAAGTGATATGGTAAAACAACATGACGACCCAAGCTGCTATTAAAACGCCCCCTAACAAACTGTTAAAATGTACATTCCAAGGGGTATTTAATTGATTCGTTCCTTCATTTTTTTTCCTATTTCGGCGGGATGTTGAAGATTCCCTAATACTGTACACGTACATTCTTGAATCAATGATGAGAATGAGCCCAAGAATAAAGGCAAAACTCGAAAAGAATGCAGGCACAGTAAAATCCACTAACATAATATCGATAACCAAAAATAATACGATAGCGGAAAGTAAAAGTCTTAGCACTTGCTCAATGAAAAAGGGTCTATCCTTTTTCGTGATTGCGTTTGTCCATCTTTGCGGAATGAAGGAAAGTCCCAATATGGCAAATGGTAATTTCATAAATATCCCTTTTAAGATGAAAACGATGAGTGAAAGTATCATGGTTTTAAAAATCTCTCCTTGTCATGTATGTTCCTATTTACCCATTTTATCACTTTTGTTCAACTAATTC
>NZ_JBHXAS010000210.1:0-4707 GCF_042727425.1 Peribacillus sp. NPDC060253 | reverse complement strand
CTATAATATTACTTAAATGTCTAATAGTTTACCGTTATATTAAAATCCCTGTTGGTCTCACTGTAGATCTAAAGGTTTATGTTATATTTTTAATGAATAAGTAAATATACCCATAATATAACGCTGAATTTAACCGATATTTAAATAAATGTTAAAAATATAATTCTTTAGTAGGGAGAATGAGATGAAAAAACTAATTTTACCAACTTTCTGTTTTGCAGTGTTGTCTACAGTTGCATTCGAAGAAAAAATATCTGCAGCTCCACTCCACGCAGAACAGACCAATTTTGAAACAAGTGTAATGTATGTCAATGTGAATTCAGGTTCACTCAATATGAGAAAAACTGGGGCGGAAAATGCAAGCATCGTCACAAAGCTGACAAAGGGTACGCAGGTAACGGTGTATTCGGAATCAAAAGGTTGGGCGAAAATCAAAGCCAATGGAAAAGATGGTTATGTCAGTATGAAGTATTTATCGGCAAAGAAGCCGGGGACTTTAACGAAAGCTGCAGTATCGGTTAAAACGACTACTAAATATGTGAATGTTATCACGGGTTCACTGAATGTGAGGAAAACAGGGACGGATAATGGCACCATCGTAACAAAGCTGACCAGAGGCACACAGGTGATGGTGTATTCGGAATCAAATGGTTGGGCAAAGATCAAAGCCAATGGAACAGAGGGTTATGTCAATACCAAGTATCTATCGACGAAGAAACCTGGTACGGTAACTAAAGCTGCAGTATCGGTTAAAGCAACGACAAAGTATGTGAATGTTAGCACGGGTTCACTGAATATGAGAAAAACAGAGACGGATAATGCAAGCATAGTTGCGAAGCTGACCAGAGGCACTCAGGTAACGGTGTATTCGGAATCAAAAGGTTGGGCGAAAATCAAAGCTAATGGAAAAGATGGTTATGTCAATACCAAGTATCTATCGACGACAAAGCCTGGTACGGTAACTAAAGCTGCAGCATCAGTTAAAACAACAACGAAATATGTGAATGCAAGCACGCTTAATATGCGAAAAAGCGGGACGGCAAGTGCTAGCATAATTACGAGGCTTTCAAAAGGAACGAAGGTAACGGTATATTCGGAATCAAAAGGTTGGGCGAAGATTAAAGCCAATGGAAAAGAAGGATATGTCAGCACGAAATATCTATCGACAGCAAAGCCAGGATCAGGATCTAATATATCCGCACCTGTAAAGACGACGACCAAATATGTGAATGCAAGTACGCTCAATATGCGGAAAAGCGGGACGGCAAGTGCAAGCATAGTCGCGAGGCTTTCAAAAGGAACGAAGGTAACGGTATATTCGGAGACCAAGGGTTGGGCGAAAATCAAAGCCAACGGAAAAGAAGGATATGTCAGCACCAAATATCTATCGACAGCAAAGCCAGGATCGGGCTCCAATATATCCACACCTGAAAAGACGACAACGAAATTTGTGAATGTAAGTTCCGGCACGCTCAATATGCGAAAAAGCGGGACGGCAAGTGCAAGCATAGTCGCGAAGCTTTCAAAAGGAACGAAGGTAACGGTGTATTCGGAATCCAAAGGTTGGGCGAAGATCAAAGCCAATGGAAAAGACGGACATGTCAGCACCAAATATCTATCGACTACAAAACCAGTAACGGAATCCAAGCCATCCACACCTGAAAAAACGACAACGAAATATGTAAATGTTGATTCTGGAACACTCAATTTGCGAAAAAGCGGGACAGATAGCGCGAGCATAGTCGCGAAGCTGACAAATGGCACGGAGGTAACGGTATATTCGGAATCCCAAGGATGGGCGAAGATCAAAGCAAATGGGAAAGAAGGGTATGTCAGCACGAAATATCTTTCGACAACAAAGCCGGTAACTGAATCAAAACCATCCGTCCCTGAAAAAACGACGACGAAATATGTAAATGTAAGCTCAGGAACGCTCAATATGCGGAATAAACCGTCTGAAGATGCTTCCGTCATTGTGAAATTGGCAAGAGGTATAGAGGTAGAAGTCATCTCGGAATCAAATGGTTGGTCAAAAATTAAAGCGTATGGCGGAGAAGGATACGTCAATACGAAATATCTATCAGCAACAAAGCCTGGTCCTATAACGGAAAGTCCAAATCCGAATCCAGGCGGTGAAGAAACGACGTTAGTAAAATATGTAGATGTGAGTGATGGCTCCAGTTTAAATATGCGCTCATCAGCATCAACGTCCGGTTCAATTATTGCTAAGCTTATAAACAAAACGGCTGTAACGGTGTATTCCGAGTCTAATGGCTGGTCAAGAATAACGGCGAATGGAAAAACGGGTTATGTCAGTTCTAAATATTTATCAGCCAAAGCACCGGAAAGTCCAGGGGGCTCTAATGGATCGATCGTCAGGATCGATAAAGCGTATAATCTGACAATGGACAAGATGGTTGAAATTCAAATGGCTGCAAATGGTCAAACGGATAAAAGGTATAAAACCTACATACGCGAGGATGGCTTAACCTTAATCAATTCAACAACGGGCACCGTTAAAGGAACCGGCTGGCGTGTAAGGGGCGGAGCAGGATCTAATTATTGGGTAGTCGGTGCTGTCAGCAATAATCAATCACTGAATATTAATTCAAAAGTCAAAGGCTCTGACGGGTACTATTGGTATGAAGTGAATTATAACAAGACATGGGTAAATGCTAGTCTAGAAGACATACGGTATAATCTAAATCCTGATAATTTCGTAAATGATCCAGTTCATTCATACCAATTCGTTAAGCTCTCTCAAGTCACCAACATGAATGTTTCTGAAGTGAATGATAGAATCCTTTCCGGTAAAGGAATTTTACAAGGCAAAGCAGCAACCTTCACTTCGGCAGGTGAAAAGTATGGAGTGAATGAAATTTACCTGATCTCTCACGCCCTCCTGGAAACGGGGAATGGTACTTCACCATTAGCAACAGGTGTAAAGGTGAATGGGAAAACGGTCTATAATATGTATGGAGTGGGAGCTTATGACGGAACAGCGTTAAGCAGCGGGGCACAATACGCATATAATGCAGGCTGGTTCACTCCGGAAGCGGCCATCATAGGCGGTGCCGAATTTATCGCCAAAGGATATATCTCTGCTGGACAGGATACGCTGTACAAAATGAGATGGAATCCTACAGCAGCCGAGAAGTATGGATATGCTTCACACCAGTACGCAACGGATATTGGTTGGGCAACAAAGCAAGTGAAACAGATTTATAATTTATATAGTTTATTAGATTCCTATAAATTGACGATAGAAGTTCCTAAGTACAAATAAACAATCAATAAAAAACACATGAGTCTTATCTCATGTGTTTTTTGCCTCTCAAACTATCTTGAAGCTTATGATTTACAGAGTTATCGACGAAAGGTGCAATTATTTCTCCGGAAATGAAATAAATCGATGAAAGGTGTCATTATTTCTCCGGAAGTGGAGATAGATCGACGGAAAGTGTCAGTATATCGCCGGAAATGGAGATATATCTGCGAAAAGTACCAATTTATCTTCGGAAAAGAAGATAGATCGACGAAAAGTGCCAGAATATCTCCGGAAGTGAAGATATATCGACGAAAAGTGTCAGTATATCTCCGAAAATGGAGATATATCAACGAAAGGTGCCAGAATATCGCCGGAAATGGAGATAGATCGACGAAAGGTGTCAGTATATCGCCGGAAATGGAGAAATATCGACGAAGGGTGCCAGAATATCTCCGGAAGTGAAGATAGATGACGAAAAGTGCCAGAATATCTCCAGAAATGGAGATATACCGATGAAAGGTGCCAGAATATCGCCGGAAATGGAGAAATATAGACGAAAGGTGCCAGAATATCGCCGGAAATGGAGATAGATCGGCGAAAAGTGTCAGTATATCGCCGGAAATGGAGAAATATCGACGAAGGGTGCCAGAATATCTCCGGAAGTGAAGATAGATGACGAAAAGTGCCAGAATATCTCCGGAAGTGAAGATAGATCGACGAAAAGTGCCGGTATATCTCCGGAAATGGAGATATACCGATGAAACGTGTCATTATTTCTCCGGAAATGGAGATAGATCGACGAAAGGTGCCAGAATATCGCCGGAAGTGAAGATAGATCGACGAAAGGTGCCAGTATATCGCCGGAAATGAAGATATATCGACGAAAAGTGTCATTTTATCTCCGAAAATGGAGATATATCAACGAAAGGTACAATTATATCTCCGAAATGATAGATCGACTAATTTTCATCTTTATCCTTTGCTATAATATCCTTAACGACATCTTCGATCGTTACTACTCCCAATGCCTTTTCCAAGGCAAGTTCAGCAACTGAAAAGATGGGCTCTATTGCACCCTGTATGTTTCTTCCAACAAGACAAGCTGGATTAGGATTTTCATGTATTCCGAATAACTCTTTGTCGGACAGTACGTTAACAGCTTGATAAACATCAAGCAAAGTAATTTCCGATAATTCCTTGGCTAATGTTGCACCAGCGATGCCTGGCCGAACGTTCACTAAACCTGCAGTCTTAAGCATTCCGGTGATTTTTCTGATTAAGGCAGGGTTGGTGTTTACACTTTTGGCAATAAAATCAGAAGTGTTAACGCCTTCTTTATTTATTTCTAAAAGAGATAATATATGGATTCCTACGGAAAAACGGGTACTGATTGACATTTTTATCTCTCCTTTAAAATCTCTATTCTTATATAGCATAAA
>NZ_JBHXAS010000209.1:0-4882 GCF_042727425.1 Peribacillus sp. NPDC060253 | reverse complement strand
CTGCGTCAGACTTAAACTGAACCGCCGTATACCGAACGGTACGTACGGTGGTGTGAGAGGTCGGAGGCTAGGCGCCTCCTCCTACTCGATTTATGGCACTATAGGGGCAGGATAGTTGAAGGTCGTTCAGCTATAAAAAAGAATAGACTAATTTAATAGGAGATTAATTATGTTTGAAATAAAAACGTACTTAGAGTTATTTTCTTATGACCATACAGACCTTGAAGCGAGTTATATATCCATAGATGATTCTTTAAAATTAAGAGAAATTATTGACCATCGGAAATTTACTCCTGAGCATATTCAAATGCTTATAACAATTAGTTATAACAATCAGATCGTGGTAGGAATCGATGTTCCCAGTGGGTTAGATTTATGGTCCAATTATACGGTTGCTATTGAGCGTTATTTAGGCGGGGAGAACGTAGAAATGTTATATGGTGTCGATCCATATCTTATGAAGTTAGTCTCAGTAAACAACAATTTATTGGAGTTCTCTATTGTGGGTGATTGGGAACCTGTTGAGGTTTTTGCACAAGCTGTATTGCCTGAAAAAGAGTTTTTAGAATCCATTTTAGATGGAGCAGCACACTTTTGGAAGACATTGATTGATTATAAGGTGTTTGAGGGAAAAGAGATAAAGAAGACAACATCTAAAGAAGAACCGAAACTAATGATTGAAGAAATTGAAAAATTAAGGGAGAAGGTAAAAACCTTGTTCAACTAACGGGTGCGTTATCTGATGATCGGAGCTGTCTTTAAGGCTGCTTTTTCTTTATGCAACTACCGTGCAACCCGGTGGCTACAATGGTTTCCGACGTTCTTCTCTTATAGATCTACAGGTGAGTTTTTTAATTATACTACATCACTTCCTCAATTTAATTTTAAATTCTATGTATATAACTCTTAACAATATCAAAACCTATGACTAGCAACACATTACATTCATAGGAGCTGACAACATGGCTAGAAATAACAACAGTAATCAATTAGTGGTTAATGGTGCAGAGCAAGCTCTAGAACAAATGAAATACGAAATCGCTAGTGAATTCGGTGTTACACTTGGCGCTGATACAACATCCCGTGCAAATGGATCTGTTGGTGGAGAAATTACAAAACGTTTAGTGCAAATGGCTGAACAACAATTAGGTGGAAAAACTCGTTAATCGAAATCATAAGTATTGTTAGGGATAGTGATTGGGCTATCCCTATTTATATTAAAAGGTATAATTCTACATAACCTATAATAATCTTGATGTAGTCATCCTCAATCTCTGTTTTTTGAAGTTTATTATTTGCATTAACTTCCAAATCATTTTTAAAAATTATTGAGACATAGTCATATCTTTTTATATCGGAGGTGGGATAGAAGATAATGAACAACACGAAGAATTCCTCAGAGGAGAGATGTTAGAAGAGACGGGTTATTCAATAGCAAAGGTCTCTTATATTGGTAAAATCAAGTTAACGTGATTTTACTAAACCAAGAGCTGTACATCAGTCTTTTTCTTATTGAATTAAAGGAGCAGTTTAGTCAAAAGCAACGCAACGAGGTAATTAATGTTTCACCTGTTCGCAGCCTTTGCAGAATTTGAACGTAATTTGAATGAGGAACACACGGCAGTTAATTTAAGAAAAGTACAATACGAAGAAAAAGCGAAAAAAAGAGACAGCAATATGCTGTCTTTTTTTCACCACCTACAAATCCAAGTCCAACCAAATCCATTTACCCATACTCTCCTACAGCGTGGAACCCATTGCCCGTGTTCCCAATGTCCGCCACCATGACCACCATCGTGTCCATCCCAATGTCCGCCACCATGACCACCACCGTGTCCGTCCCATTGACCGCCACCATGACCACCACCGTGTCCGTCCCATTGACCGCCTCCATGACCACCACCGTGTCCGTCCCATTGACCGCCGCCATGACCGCCGCCATGTCCATCCCATTGACCACCGCCCGGGCCCGGTATTCGTTCTCCATCTATATAATAAGGCACATTATAATGGTTAAAAGCGTAATTATAGTTATACATTCAAAAAATCCTCCCTTTTTGTTTACCCTTTCAGGCTATGTACAAAGAGGGGTTAGTGTCCTATATGGACAAAAAAATTGGGCTGCCTATTTATTGTTGACTAAAAAAAGAGAAACCGTGGGAAGGGCGAGTAAAAGAAGTAGTGTGCCACGTGAAGAGTTATTCATTACGACTAAGTTATGGATAACAGATACTAATTATGCAGGGGCAAAAAGAGGTTTTCAAAAGTCATTGGATCGTTTAGGACTAGATTATATTGATTTATATGTGATTCACCAACCATAAAATAATTACTATGGTGCTTGGCGGGCTATGGAAGAATTATATCGAGAAGGTAAAGTTCGAGCAGTTGGTATTGATAATTTTCAACAAGATCGTTTAGTCGTTTAAATTCTTTCCAAATTTCATTTTTGCGTATGCAATGGTTTTTTCGGATTTCCATGTATTCAAGTGGCATATAAGCAATAGAAATTTTTCATAAAGAACAGGTTTGTGAAGAAGTGTACTTAAATTAAAGGGTGCTTTACTTCCATATGAAGCAATCAAGATCATACGCAGTTTCCTAGAAGAATCGACCGGAACCGAATCCAGTTTCCTTTTTCTGAACTGTGGTGGCGCTGTAAGTAGAATCTCTCCTGAGGCGACTGCTTTTTTTGGCGTAGTCCGAAGTTTTATTTGGAGTGGAATACAACTTGGAAACAAGACTCTGAGGCATCAAGGAATCTTGCATTGGTTGCAAGAACACACCAGCAGTTGAATCCTTTCGTTGAAGGGGCATACGTAAATTCTCCGATCAGAATATTATAAACTTTGGACCGGCTTATTATGGAACCAACTTTGATAGATTACAAAGAATAAAAGCCAAGTATGATCCCGAAAATGTATTTCACTTTCCTCAAAGTATACCTCCTAAATTTTAAGTCTATCTTATGCATTTATCATTTTTTATATTAGTCAGGTAAAAGATATCTAGAATTGTTAGTAGGAAGTAACAACTTCCAATAGCCCGTATTATAGTGTGACCAGATGTCGCTTTTATATAGTGTGGCTTACGCCACTAGAATAGAGAAGTATTCAACGACAGAGAACGTTACTACACATACTCGATTATGAAAGCACCATTTCCGATCGATTATCAATCTACATTCCATGTTCGCATTAAGGGGACCTTAGCCTGCATAGCTGAATAGGAGGAGTTGGTAGGCTAACGGAAAAGGGATTCCTTTAAACATAATACAGTGTCAAACAACATAAATTTATTAGTAAAGGGAGGCCAGTTAGATGAATAACTTTAATTCAATTTGTGAACAATTTGCTACTCTCCTTAAAGGGAAAAGTAACGTAAATCAAGGTAGTTGTTCTGTATCATTACACCGCGATTTTAAGGTGCTAGTTCAAGGGCGCCAAAGCAGTTCTGTTGTGCCGGCAGGAGTCTTATTTGAATCATTGGATCAAAGTGGTAATGCATTAAATTTGGCTGAAATCGCTGTTTTACAAGAAGAGATTCCTAGTTTTATTTATTCAATTGTCCAACAGGGGTTGATTGTGAGTGCCCTACATAATCACTGGTTATTTACTGATCCTGTAATAATGTATATTCACATTCAATCTATTGAACCTCCATTAAATTTTGCAAAAAAGATGGTACACTCATTTTCATTTTTACGCAGTTATCCCGTTGCCTAGGAAAGTTTTAGTTATATAATCTATCATCAAGAATAGGACGCGATTCTTTAGCTGAAGATCGGAGCTGTCTTAAAGGCAGCTTTTTTTTATGGAACTAAAGGGGCAGGTTAGTGGAATGAAAATTCCCCAATAGAAACCCAACCAAAAACCTTTAAATGGTAAAATTGAAAAAGGATTCAATTCGACCATTGAGGAGGAATTAAGTTGAAAAAAATACTCACCGTATTATTTATAATAATGGTTTTGACAGCTTGTGGTTCGGACACCACTAAAAAAGATAATAATCCGAAAACCATTAACAATGATTATAAATTCATAGGAGAAAGCGAACATTGGGAAGCCAAATATTCTTATAAAGGAACCGAATTATGGCAAGAAGATGACGGTAAAACAGCTTACTCTAACGAAGATAGCTATGAACTTGTATTAAAATATAAGGGGTCTTTGGAAGAGCTGTCTTCCATGAAAAAACTTGAATACACTTATGAAACAATCACTGAAAGCGGGAGAAAAACAGAGACATACACTGAACCACCTAGCGAAAAAGTATTTACAACTAGTGGAAGTTCAGAAGGTGGATCAAAAGTAAGTAAAGATGAAGCTATACAAATAAATGTAAAATGGGATGGCTTTGATGAGTCATTTGAACTGCATAATAAAGTTAATTGATTTTGTTGAACTAAAGGGTGTTATACTCCATTATCAGGAGCTTATCAGCAGCTCCTTTTCTTATGCAACTATCGGGGCAGGTTAGTTCCATAAATAAAGGACTTAAACTTTGAAAGGCGAAGTGAGTCTATAAGAAAATACAGTTATAAGGAGAGATAGATTGAAAAAAATTAGAGAAGCAACAGACAAGGATATGGAAGTAGTTTATATGATGGGCTATGATGTTTGGGGAGACAACATGCTTTCTCAGGAATATGTAACGATGTGTCAGGGTTCCAGTAAGTACAAAAAGGGGAAATGGTATGTTCTGGAGGAAACTGATACAAAAGAGTTATTAAGTTCCCTAATAGTATATGAACTAAATCTTTCTGAAGACTTACTTGTTAGAGGGATTGGGTCAATTGCTACTCCTTTACATTTAAGACAAAAAGGGTATGCTTCTATATTAATTGAAGAAGTTATAAACAAATTAGAGAAAAATATAGATT
>NZ_JBHXAS010000208.1:0-4931 GCF_042727425.1 Peribacillus sp. NPDC060253 | reverse complement strand
ATAATGGGTATTATTAAATGAATTAAAGAAAGAGAAACTATTAAAAGCTATGACTCATATCTAGAGAGCGGTTGCTCTATTGACTGGGTTAATTAAGAAAGGGTGAATTTTTTTAAAAATGCCTTTATACCAAATGAGAGAAATATGGACGCCCTTAAAATTAGTTGGAGTTAAGTTTTTTAAATCCGATGATAATAGTATTTTCATCAAGGTTTTTAACCAACATCGAAGAAGGTTAAAGTAATATGTTTTGATATAATGAGTATTAACCTAAATGTACCTCCAAAGTGTTAGGAGAACCACTTTAGCAGAGCAGATAGCGTGTTAAATAAAAGTCATTAGTTTGTTTATTGAGAGCCTAAAATAAAAAAGTTTTAGGCTCCTTAGTATGCGTGGTTTTAAAGATCCATCATGATATGTGTAAGCGAAGTAACATTATGATAAAAGGTGTCTACGGGGACACATGGGTATGAAGAAAATCGGTGAAATCATCTGTCATAAAAATATAAACTTCAGATCATTTAAGGAAAGGTATTTTGTATGAGGTAAATAGGTACAGAGTAAAAGAATGGTATGTATAAAGGGGAAAAATTCAGGATTATCGTTCGTGACTTCATTAGGAGAGGACAGAACTTGAAAAGTCATCATATCAATGGAAAATATAAGAATATGTGTACATGGGGAAGGCTGTTAATCAGCCTTCTTTTTTTATGAACTGTTTTTCTAATCAACCACAAACTGTTTCTATTCCTTTTGTTTAAATGGAATTAATTGGTGTGTTAAAACAGGAACAAGGTCACAATAAAAAATCATATAAATGAATGATAGTTTATTATAAATAAACCTAGCAATTTTGTGAGGGGACTATTGAGGAGAACATTATTCAGTTTACCATTGTGGTTGTCATTTTTTGGTTGGAGTAAAATTATAATCAATTTTATAAGTTAAGAAATTAAAGACTCGGAATAAAAAGATACACTCACTGGTGATCGAGAAGTTCGACTGTTAGGAGGAGAAAAACAGCTCGTGTACTAGCCCGAAGAATTTTACGTAAACCATCAATCCTTGTTCTAGATGAAACAACAAGTGCCTGAAAGACTCAAAGGAACCTTGACCAATATTGTAATTGCTCATCGGTTATAGACGATTCGTAATGCGGATCAGTATTGGTTTTGGAGTAGGGTGAAGAAGCCTAGTAACACGAACCTCTTAAATCCCGGTTCAGCATAAACTTGAACACCTTAAAATAGTTGTATAGATAAGTGGAGGCATCCATTTGTAGAGAGAAAGAAAGTGAGAGCTATAATTGTAAGTGGTAAGAGAAAACAGTGACAAATTCCAAGGTTTAATAGTAGGGAAATGGCAGGCATCACACAAAGAAGGTTGTTTTTGTGGTGCCTGCCATTTTTAGCCTACTTAAGCTGTATCACTTCAAATATTAGTTGGGTATGCACCACTAAAACAGGCTATACAGCGGCTGCTAGTTTCTCCAAGATCTACATCTACTGCCTCTAATAACCCATCGGTGCTTAAAAAGGCTAATGAATCTGCCCCGATAACCTTTCCCATAGCTCGTTCGTGTTCGTGTTTGTTGGCAAATAGTTCTTCCTTAGTTGGCATATCCACTCCATAAAAACAAGGGTTTCTAACCATAGGTGAACTAATTCTTACATGGACTTCCTTGGCACCTGCTTGCCTAATCAATTGGACAATGCGCTTGCTTGTCGTTCCCCTAACAATCGAATCATCGACTAATACCACCCTTTTTCCTTCCAAAATTTCTTGCACAGCGCTTAATTTAAGTCGAACAGCTAAGTCGCGCAATTCTTGCGTGGGCTCAATAAATGAACGACCAGCATAAGGGTTTTTAATAATCCCCATTTCATATGGAATTCCTGATTGTTGAGAAAAACCAATGGCGGCAGGGACGCTTGATTCGGGAACTGCAACGACAACATCAGCTTGTGTCGGATGTTCTCTTGACAGAATTCCACCTAATTCCTTCCGGATTGTTAAGACACTTCTTCCTTGAATAACGCTATCTGGACGGGCAAAATAGACAAATTCAAAGGAACAAAGGGAAACCTTACCTTTTTCCGCAAATCTTCCAGTTTGAATTCCATTTTCATCTATAAGAAGCCATTCACCTGGTTCAACTTCCCGCCAGAACTTAGCATCAACCGCATTTAAAGCGCATGTTTCTGAGGAGGCGATGATTGATTCACCAATTTTTCCAAGGCTAAGCGGACGTAACCCATGACGATCCAGGGCAATTAGCATTTGTTTTTCAGTCATTATAATCAAGGCAAATGAACCGTCGAGACGTTTAAGAATATCAGGTGCGCTTTCTGCGAAATGCTTTTTACTTGAACGAGCTATTAAGTGAGCAATAATTTCAGTATCAGTTGTTGTTTGAAATATGCTTCCCTGCTGTTGTAACACATCCCGTTCTATCCTTGCATTTACGAGGTTGCCATTATGAGCAACAGCCAGGTCCCCCTCGCTATATTTAAAAACGAGAGGTTGTGCGTTTTGCAATAAACTTTCACCAGAAGTTGAATATCGTACATGACCAATGGCCATATTTCCGCTTAATCCATCAAGGATGTCCCGTGAAAATACTTGGGTAACTAATCCCATTCCCCTGTGATTCCTGAATGATTTCCCATCACTAGCCACAATTCCTGCACTCTCCTGACCACGGTGTTGAAGTGCATGAAGTCCATAATAAGTTAATTCGGCTGCTTTGGAGTGATTAAACACTCCAAATACCCCGCATTTCTCCTGCATTTCTGAATCCATTTTTCTCTTCCTCCCGTTGATATCCTTTTTGTTATTTTTGGCAAAAGGTGAATTTCTATCCTTTTTATTTACTAATCAGTAAATGGATAGGGACTAATCAAATTGCAGCTCTAAAAATAGTTCTATGAAACAGTTAGGGATATTTGCTTTGCATTATTGAATTAATATCTTGGTATAAAAGACTTTTGGGCATAATGGAATATATTGAATTAATGTATTTTGTATGATTTATAGTAAACTATATAGTAAAGAACTGATATTAATTTATAAAATCTTGCTCAGTATAAAAATAGTGAATAATACAGTTAATATTTTTGCCGTTTGGTCGATACTTTAATATGAAGATCAAGCAAAGGGACTTCGCTGAAAGCGTTGTCAGATAGCTGCCATCAAAATATAAGGAGAATATTTGATGACAAAAAACAAATTTATTACGTTCGAGGAAGCTTATGAAAAGAAAGAAAGAAGTAAGAAAATTTTTATTGGGTCTTATATTACTATTATTTTAATTTTGATTTCTTTATTGACTTTTTTTCTTGGTAAATCATAACGGATGTAAAATAGGGCTGAGAAATCAGTCCTTTTTTTGTGTTAAGAAGGTGAATGAGGAAGTATGCAGGAAGCTCTCCTTTTGTCTAAATGGGTAGTCAAAGGAGCTAAGAGTCCTAAGACTACAAAAGAGAAGATCTTTATTTTCAGAAGTTCTTGTTGTGGGACTACTGTGGGGAACGCTTTTAAGCTTTCCGTTGTGGTTGTTATTTCTCGGTTAGATCAATTTTATAAGATAAGAAATTATCGGAGATCGAGGTGTCCGACTATCGGGAGGAGAAAGGCAGCGTCTGGTACTAGACAGAGCGATTTTACGCAAACCGGCCATCCTGGTTTTGGATGAAGCAACAAGTGCTTTGGATACGGAGAACGAAGCGAAGATTCAATCCGCTATTGAAAGATTAAAAGGAAAAATGATCGTCATAGCTCATCGATTATCGACGATTCGCAATGCCGATCAAGTGTTGGACATGGATCAGGGAGAAATCATTCAGGTCGGTGAATATAAACAGTTAGCGAATGAAAAAAAGGGATGTTTAGCAATTTATTAGGTATCCAAATGGAATCAAGTGTGTAAATATTTACTAGAGTTCACGAAAAGTCAGGTTACAGCCATATTATGGTTTGTAATGCTGGCTTTTTTTCTTAGGAAAATAAATTAAAACTGAATCACTTAGCCCACTTATTTCGAAATGTTATTTTTGTGGAATAACAAATTCGAGCTTATATATGCTATTATAAATCTACTTTTAATAAAAGAGTTGTAAAGAAAGCGCATTATACCAGTGTTTTTACATTGTAATGTCATTTTTTGATGAATGATGTTGAAAAATGATAGAAAAAAACGAATAGTATTAAGAGCTATTATTACGTTTTTAAGTATAATTAACATTAATATAGTTTTAATTAAGGGGAAATTTTTTATAAACAGGGAATGCAAGAGATTTATTAATCTTGGAGAATAATTAATGTGAAATATTCTTGAGAAAGGCAAACCTATTGAAAAGTAGGGACGCAAAATTACAGTCTAATGCTAAATGCTAAGACGGCTGTGTTACCACAAGTTGGGTGGGATTTATCATGGAAGCTAACAATGAACGGGAAGAATGGGTTTATCTAATTTTAGAGGCTAAAAATCTAGGATTATCTATTGAAGATGTGCGAGAGTTCATCAAGGGAAAATGAACTGGAAAAAGCAAATCAGGGGATAAAAATTACGTTAGGGAAGGCTGTTATTCAGTCTTCTTTTTTTATTTTCATTATCGGAAAAATTACCGTAAAAGGGATCTAGAATAAAGAACATGGGGACAATAATAAAAATGCAACCTAATTGAGAGGGATTTTTATTATGGATGGACTTAATGCTTTTATAAAGGGATTAATATGGGGAACTTTATTCAGTGTACCGCTATGGTTGTCATTTTTCGGTTGGATAAAAATAATAATGAATTTTATAAAGTAAGCGCTTAATATTTAGATTATAATAAATGGAGTTAGTATAGTTTCATGGACACATTTTAGTTAAGTCCTTACAATGATTTTTGAGAGGATGTGTCCGTCTTGGAACGTAAGAATACAGG
>NZ_JBHXAS010000207.1:0-4968 GCF_042727425.1 Peribacillus sp. NPDC060253 | reverse complement strand
CCTTATATGAAGTTCGTGTTCCTCAGACCGGAGGTTTGCCGCTTGCTTCCTTCAGATTCCACGTCACCGTGGACACCCTTGCATTAAGCTAACCATTACTACTGCCTTCATGGTTCGGGACTCACACCCTATAGATTGCACCCATGCCGGGCGCACGAAAAAGCTGCCTTATAGACAGCTCCGATCTTCAGCTAACGCACCCGTTAGTTTAATTTATTTTTATTTTCTAATTCCTCAACTCTCCTTTCCATGTTCTTTATTTTTTTGATTGAGTGAAGGGCGAGCCCTAAAGCTATTCCACCTAAAGTGAATGCTGGAAAAACAAAAAAAGTAAACCATTCCATCTTTTAACACCTCCCTAAAACTACTAAACAATCTTGCCCAATTGTTGAATAAAGGTCAAACAGCACTCTTCAACTATCCTGCCCCTTTAGTTCCATAAGGGGTAAGCACCACATGCCAATCAAGCTAAGGATTTAAAGGCCTCCCTAAACGGGAATTTTGTGTTTTTTATAGTAACTGAGTTCATTTTCATCATTTTTGGGGCAGCCTGTTCTGTTATGTTGATAGGCATGTGGCAAGATGCCAATACGTTCAAAATCTTTCCTTTAACAACCAATTCAATACCCAATCACATGAAATTTCGTGTCCTTATAGACACAATCAATTTCAATACCTGCGATATAGAAAATCTCTTTTGTTTTTTGCCGCAGCTCTTGCTTCTACATTTGCTCATGCACAGTTATGGTCTATAACAGACATAATATGAAGAACATCGCTCCACTTGTTCCACTGGTGCATATTCTCCATCTTCGCTATATATACTTTGCATATGGAAAAATCAATCATAAGCAGTCGAACATCGTATAATATACAAATTTAAAGTAGTCTTTTGCCTCAGAAAGATAAATCTCTACTCCGGAACCTTTAGATGCTTTTTGTTTAAGAAATTGCAGTGCAATACTATTTTTTAAATCATGAACTGTATTATTGTCAGGTAAATGCAGTAGAACATCGCCGCAGCTTTGCTCAATTATTTTTTTGAGCTTTTCAACATTAGGAATCTGCATAATCTTAATTTTGATCATCATACTAAAACCCTTTCTTTCTTAGATTTTTGTAACAGTATTTCATTCATAACAATCATAAGAATCAATATTGCCAATAGATAAAACGGTAGCAGGGAAATACTGATACGATTTGCAATCAGTCCGAACAGTGGGGGCATTAAACAGGTTCCAACATATGCGGAAGCCATTTGAACACCTATCATAGCCTGTGATTTATCAGCACCAAAATGTTCGGGTGTAGAATGAATAATGCAGGGATAAACCGGAGCACATCCCAGGCCAATCAAAATCAAACCCAAAAGGGAAAATTCTTTTCCAAATGGCAATAGTAACGACAGGATACCAACAAATATAAATCCCTGTCCCAAACGAATCATTTGCATATCATTTAATTTTATAGTCAAAAAACCACTGAATGCTCTGCCTATCGTAATTCCAATAAAAAACAGACTGGCAAAACTGGCAGCGATTTCAGAAGACAGGCCCCCATTCAATACAAGATAACTACTGGCCCATAAACCAGTTGTTTGCTCCAAAGCACAATAGCAGAAGAAAGTTACCATTACTTCTTTCGCTCCCGGCATCTTAATAATTTGCGATAGCGAAAGCGGTTTGTTCTGAGTATTAGCATTCTCTGTTTCAAAATTGCTGACAGCTTTCTTTTTCCAGAGTGGCAGGCTCAACAGTAAAACAATAGTCAAAATAATCTGGATTATAAAGATATAACGATACCCTGTATTCCAACCTTGCCCATTTGTCAAAGTGTACCCCATAATATATGGTCCAAGGGAGGCACCGATTCCCCACATACAGTGAAGCCAGCTCATATGACGGCTTGCATAGTGCAGTGCCACATAGTTATTCAGTGAAGCATCTACACTGCCCGCACCAAGACCATAAGGGATTGCCCATAAACATAGCATTCCAAAAGAGTGGCTGACAGAAAATCAGAAAAGTGCGACAGCTGTCATTAGCACGCTAATAGCCGTAACTTTTCCTGTTCCGAGTTTCTTTGTAAGACGATCACTTAGCAGACTGGAGACTATGGTCCCAACGGCGATAATCATAGAAATCACACCTGCCTCGGAAAAAGAAACGTTAAGTTCTTTGTACATCGTAGGCCATGCTGACCCTAGAATCGAATCCGGTAGCCCTAAACTGATAAATGCCAAATAAATAATTGCTAACAATAAATGAAACATTACTTCCCTCCTTGTTTCATTTAATTTCCTATCAAAAGTATACCGCCACAGATAACTTGATACAACTCAATTACGGACGTATACTATAACAAAAACGACCAATAGGAGACGAACTATGAGTTTACAAAAATGCGGATTAAATTTGAACCGTGCAGGTAAAGAACTTCAGCCACACGGAACTTTTGAATTCCCCTGCGCTGGATATTCTGAACGATATACAGATAAACCAGAAGATTTTATTCCGTGGCATTGGCATGAAGAAATCGAAATTGTATATGTAAAAGATGGAGTATTGAAGCTGCAAATACCGGCAAAATCATTTCACCTAAAGAAGGGTGATTGTATTGTTATAAAGTCCAACATTCCCCATTATGCAATGACTGCTTCCTATTGTGAATTGCAGTCTTTGGTTTTTAACCCAATGCTTATTACAGGAAACAAGGATTCTGTATTTGCAAACAAATTTATGCTACCACTTATATCCTGTACTTCATTTGATGGCTATTTATTTAGGGGAGGCGATAATGAAAAAGCGACAAATAATTTTATTAGTGCTTTTGAAGCGTTGGCTCAAAATATTTCTGGATTTGAATTTATAGTCAGAGAAAAGTTATCCAATTTGTGTTTTTTCCTGTACCAACAATTTGAGAAGGAATTTGCGACAGGAGATATGGAACTTGATCGGGATAATTTCCGTATCAGAAAGATGCTTAATTACATTCACAATAACTTTTCAGAAGATTTAACTTTGGTTGATATTGCAAAAGTAGCTGATATTGGAGAAAGAGAGTGTTTGCGCTGTTTTCAAAGGACAATACAACTCTCTCCCATTCAATATTTATTGAAATATAGAATAATGCAAGGAGCAGATTTTCTTTTAAAAAATCCTGCTAATAGCATTTCGGAGATTTCAAGTTTATGTGGGATCGACAGTCCAAGCAATTTCTCAAAAATGTTCAAACGTTTTTATAACTGTACCCCACGAGAATACAGAAACCTACATATGATTTAGTGAATGCGATTGCCCCATCGCCATTAAGCTAACAAAAAAAAATCCACTTTAAAATGAAAACCAAGAAAAAGATTTAGTCGCTTTATGTGTATGGATGAGTCAAAATGTCGCAACGACTTCTTTAACTTAGTTATCTAGCTGTTTAGAGGCATCAACTGAAGTGCTCATCAGCCCTGAGGGATTGAATCAACGATTTAATCAAGTGGCAGTCCAATTTTCACAACACCTATTAGCTGAAATACTAAACCAAAAATTGACCTCATCTATGCCGATTTTTTCTCCATATACTTCTGTTTTCGAGCGTATTCGTATTTTAGATTCAACTGCATTTCAACTTCCAGATCCTTTTTCATTCGTTTATCCAGGTGCAGGAGGATGCAGCCATACAGCGGGAGTAAAGATTCAGCTTGAGTATGATTTATTAAGTGGACAGTTCCTTCATATTCATACAGGTCCAGGTAAACAACATGATCGAACCTACGGTTCCCTGTGTGTCCCAACTGTAACAGCGAATGATTTATGTATCCGATATTTAGGTTATTTTCATTTGAAAAATCTTCAACATATACAAGATAAAAAGGCTTATTTTATCTCACGTATCAAATCGAATACACGTATCTATCAAAAAAATCCTAACCCTGACTATTTTCAAGATGGCAGAATCAAGAAAGGTACAGAGTATATCCAGTTAGATATGGAAGTTGTAATGAACTCTCTTCAACCAGGACAAACATGTGAAATATCCTACGCTTATGTAGGAATGACTGATAAAGTCCCAACTCGTGTGATTGTTCATCGACTAACAAAAGAACAACAACAAAAACGATTACAAGATCAAACTGTAAGAGAAAAAAAGAAAGGAATGAAGTATTCAGCTCGTAGTAAACGACTTAGCGGCATCAATGTATATATGACAAATACCCCTAAAGATATTGTCCCCATGGGGCAAGTACATGATTGGTATTCTTTACGTTGGCAAATCGAGATTTTATTTAAAGCGTGGAAATCATTCTTTCATATTCATCATTGTAAAAAGATAAAACGAGAACGATTGGAATGCCATTTGTATGGGCAACTGATTGCCATTCAACTCTGTTCTTCTACCATGTTTCAAATGCGGCAATTACTTCTTATGAAAAAGAAACGAGAACTGAGTGAATATAAGGCCATATATAAGATTAAAGATTACTTTTTTCTTCTCTTCCAAGCTATACAGAAAGACACCCAAGAGCTATCAAAGATTCTAATTCGCCTGTTCAACCTCCTACAGAAAAACGGACGAAAATCCCATAGGTATGAGAAAAAACAGTCTTTGATATCTTAAGCGTCGTATACAATTTTTCTATGTCTCACAATCATGTAGCGTAATCTAAAAATTTGAAACTTAATAGGGTTTATTTGGTATGCAAATCTTTAAAGGACTTATATTGGATTTTTAGAAAAAAGGAAAAATCTCACACGAAATTAAACTTGCATAAGATTAGCTTGATAGCGATGGGGTAGCACCACATGCCCATCAAGTTACTGTTTTGCTGTACCCCCCAGAACGAAAAAATTCTTTTTGCTATGAATTTTAGAGAAAAGTATCATTTCTTTCGTTAAGGATCACTCTTCTTTTTTGTGTGAAAATTGAGTTAATGACAAAATATAGATATAAACTTAAAATGTTTGTTATAATATAAAC
>NZ_JBHXAS010000206.1:0-5011 GCF_042727425.1 Peribacillus sp. NPDC060253 | reverse complement strand
ATATAGCGATATTGGGTCAGACTTTTATAGAAGATTTAATTTTATTGAAATACCTTCTTCTAAGCAAAAATATAAGGATAGTATTTGTATGTATTATTCTAAAGAAAATGATATTGACTTTATACCTTTTGATATTCCCGACTACTTTTAAAAGATATTCTTAATGAACTATCGAGGAAGGTTAGTTGAACAGTGTTGTTTAACTTGTGTTCAAATATCGGGCCAAATAAGTTAAGAAGGTGGACTCATTATAATTAAAGGGGATATGCACTAATGAAAAATATTTTTAATCATATGCATACAGCAGAAGTTTTAAAGCGTATTGACAAATTGAGTCCAAATTCACAACCACAATGGGGAAAAATGGATGTTGCCCAAATGCTAGCGCATTGTTCATCTTTCCAAGACATTGCAATGGGAAATTCTTTTCCACCAAGGAGTTGGTTAGGAATAATAGTAGGGAGGTTTGCAAAACAAATCATTTATAATGACAAGACACTGCCCCATAATATGTCTACTATTCCAACCATTTTGATTGCAGATGATAGAGAATTTGACACAGAAAAAGAAAAGCTTAAACAAAAAATTATCACATTCCAAAATAACGGACCAGAGAAGTGCACAACTCATCCGCATCCTTTCTTTGGAAAACTTACTTCTGAGCAATGGGGTAAAGGAATATACAAGCACCTTGACCATCATTTTAAACAGTTTGAAGTTTAAACATTGAAAAAAAAAATGAAGCGATGTGAATCGTTAGTTGAAGAAAGTATCTCTAAGCCTAATTACTATTCTCTTTCATAAGATGAACAATGCTTTGATTTATTCTCAATTACTATTTGAAGCAACCAACAGTATGTCTTTTTATAATCTTTTGTTTTGCCTTAAACGGGCTAAATCGGCACAACGAATTTGTTCTTCCATGAGGCGACGAGTCTTGGGCTCAAAAGAAACCAATTAAGATTCCTGCTGGGAGTGGTCGATCATCAGAAATTCGAGAAACTGTTTAGAAAAATACCTAATGAGGTGTATCACACTCGAAAGGAATTACTTAATTCACAAATGACAAGAATCTATATTTGTTTCAATTTGCCTACAGTGAATTGGAAATTATTAAAATCAAACCACAGCAATCCGTAGAACCAATGCCTCTAGAACCAGTAGCAGTGTTCATCGGTGAGCATTTTAATAAGATTCAGATAAAGCATACTGTTCAGGAACTTACATCAATTTAGGTAAATTGAATGCAAGATTTTTATAGTAATTTTCCGCAGTTATCAAAGAAATAGATAAAGTCTTGCCGTGGTCATCTAGTTTACCCTCGGCATGCAGAGTACCGATAAAAAGTGAAGCAAACAAAACATAGTCCCGAAATACACCACCCATGTAGTATTTGGGGGCTACTTGACGTTCACTTTCTTCAGCTGTTGGACAGCTGATTAATAACAATACATCGAATTTGAGTTTACTGAACACGGTTATGTTTGTATTTCTCATTTTTATCTTTTGTTCATCACAGTTAGAACATGGCTATATTACTTGCGACTTAGAAAGCGTTATGAATTTAGTTTGTAACCTAAAATTTCAAAAAACAGCTCATCCTTTAAAGTTTGAGCTGTTTTTGGATTTCTATCTATTGATTGTTGAAATTATTTCTGTGAAGTAGTATTGGAGAGGTACACTGATAATATTGAGTATTTACAGTGGGAATGGTATTGGAGTTGGATAAGCATGTATGTTTTATTACATATTTCATATAGGATTTTCACTAGACTTAGAGCTTAGAAATAGTGAAAAAATTAAGCACGAGGCGCTGGCCGATAAAAAGAAGAGAGCACCTGTAAACTACACAGCTGCCCTCCTGATTTTCTCCAAGATCCATTATTAATCTCGTACTTCTGTACAATGAAGTATTTAATCTACCGGACGGTCATCAAAATCATAGTCTACCGTGCCAGGAGCTACACGTGCATTTGTTAATGCCGGAGTTTCCGGACGGGCAATTTGATACACACTGGCACCGACAATTTCAGCTGCTTGCTGCAATTTTTCTTTCGATATCTTATCCAGTGTATCTGTAGGCTGGTGATACCAAGGCTCTACAGGGGAATGGATAAACAAGGCGGATGGAATGCCAAGCTCATGGAATGGTTGGTGGTCACTCCTGCCCAGCTGTCCATAAGGAATCGCAACATCCATCGTTCTGGCCCCTGCTGAGGAACCCAGGTCCGTCACAAGGTTTTTCATTCCATCAATGGTATACATAATCAAACCACCTGCAGGATTATCCTCGCCAGCATCACGTCCGCCTATCATATCCATTTGGAAGTGAGCCACCATGCGGTCTACATCCTCTTTGGGAAGCGAATCTGCATAGAAGGATGATCCAACGAGCCCTCTTTCCTCAGATCCGAATGTGAGGAAGCGAATTTCAGTGTCAATTGGCGTTTTGGCCAGGATCCTTGCCAGTTCCAGCACAGCTGATACACCCGAAGCATCATCGTTTGCACCAGGGCCGCCCGGGACGGAATCATGATGGGCTCCAACAGTCACGATTTGACCATTATCCTTATTGGCTTTTGGTTTTAGGGAAGCGATGACATTGTAGGATGTCTTTTCGATTCTTTCAGCTTTTCCCACTTCCAGAGTGGACGTGATTTGTTTAGTTTTAAGCTGTTCGACCAACTCTAACCCTTGGGCTTGGGTAATGGCTATAGCAGGTATATTTTGCCCCGCTGATACTTGTCCGAAATTATTTCCTGATGGTGAGTTGTTGTACATTAAAACGCCAACCGCTCCTTTATTTAGGACATTCTGAACCTTTTCAACAAAGGTAATGTCCCCACGTTCAACTAGTGCTATTTTCCCGGATACATTTTCTCCAACTTCCTCTGGCTTTGCTTTTCCAACATTAACAAGTTCGGCCGTTACCTTCCCGCTGATACTGCCGCTAATGGCACGCGGTGTTCCTCCTAAATCACTGTCACCAATTTTCACTTTTACATTTTGCACCGTATCATAGATGGGAAAAGGCTGAACCTTTGTTTCAAAACCAAGACTCTTAAACTGACTTTCTATGTATTTGACTGCACGGAGCTCCCCTTCTGTACCAGCAGCCCTCGGTTGCTCTGATAGATAGGCAATCGTATTATACATATTGTCCGCACTAATTTTTTTGATAACTTTGTTATCAAAAGCTGTGTCAGACTGGGCATTTGTTGCCCCGTTTGTTTGTGCAAATACTGTACCAGTTGATAGAACCATACCCGCAGCTAATAGTACTGTTAGTGATTTTCTATACATATAATCCCTCCTTCTTCATAATCTTCCTAATTATGTATTTAACTGAATAGTTTGTAAATGAGTCATTAGTCTTTTAATTCCAACTATCAATCGGTGTCTGACACCCGCTCTCATATATTAAAGTATGGCTCTCTTCACAGTAATTTTTTAGATCCCCATCATCACTTACTATGCGTACTTTTTCATCTTGTCTCTTAAACCAATTTTCAAGAGCTACCAATGAAAAAGCATCCGGAAATTCATCCCTCTTTTTTTTGCTAAAAGGTGGAATATCTTTAAAATACATTTTAAAAATAAAGGCAGGAGAAACATCAAATATAGAAAGACATCCACACTTGCGTCCACTAAGAATTGTTTGAATTGTTTAATATTTTTGCCTCTTTTGTAAATTTAGTATGACTATTTTTTATCTTTTCATATACTTGTTCATAAATCTTGGATTCTACTTCATCTATAATTATGTCCGTTAAATAAATAGAGATTAGTCCATCTTCAGAAGCATTTATAAGCCTCTGAAATATATCATTTTTAAAATTAAAATTCTTTTGCACAAAAACTTGTGTATCTATAAAAACATTTGTCAAATCAAACCACCTTTTAGTTCAGAAAATAGATATAGTTAGATTCACATAAAACTAACAATTATAATAGAGTAGGCGCATAAATAAAAAATGCGCCTTTCACATATTATGTCTAAAAGAAACACTGGATGATTGGAGTTAGTATGGTTTCATGGACACATTTTAGTTAAGTCCTTACAATGATTTTTGAGAGGATGTGTCCGTCTTGGAACGTAAAAATACAGGTGAAAAATATAATAATAAATTCAAGAAGACTATTGTAGATCTTTATCACTCGGGTAATTCGGTCCAAGAATTAAGCGGCGAATATGGCGTATCAGAAGTTATCATTTATAAATGGGTTAAAGAATTTACCCCTATTGGTCAACTAACGGGTGCGTTCGTATTATAAGGTTAGCCAGTTTTTACTGGTTGACCTTTTTTTAATAGAATCTATTATATCAGTAGCCAGGGTAGGACGTACGGGTGCGTGGGGCTTGATCCCGTGAACTAAATTGTCCGCCCCTACTTGTAGAAGCATGTTTGAGGCTGGTTGGGACGCAGATCTCGTATAACAAGCGAAGCTATGACACTACATGGAGGACTAGGGGTACTGGTTAATAAGTAGAGGAGGTAAAGATAATGATTCCAGTTGTTGGTCTGGATGTGGCAAAAGGAGAGAGTCAAGTTCAGGCATTCTTAGATCAATCTAAACCCTATGGGAAGAGCTTTTCAATGAAGCATATCAAAGAGGAGTTAGAGCATTTTTTAGAATTTCTAAAAGAAATTGAAGAGGTGACAGGGCAGATGCCTATGATCATTTTAGAATCTACAGGGCATTACCATTCTCCCGTTATTCAATACCTGGAGGAACAAGGGATTCTATATATCTTACTAAATCCGATTATTTCTTATCAGGCAAAGAAGTCCAGTTTACGGAAGGTAAAAACAGACGCTATCGATGCGTACCAGTTGTGTGTGCTGTATTACAAAGAGGATTTAGACCCTCATAAAATTAGAGGAATTCAGCTATTAGACCTTCGGAATTTGTCCAGACAACAGGAAATCGTAACGAATATGTATGTGGAAGCTAAACTTCAGTTTCACACCATTTTAGATCAAGTGTTTCCTGAATACCGGAAGGTTTT
>NZ_JBHXAS010000205.1:0-5151 GCF_042727425.1 Peribacillus sp. NPDC060253 | reverse complement strand
CACTTATAGTGTACTTAATTCTTGCATTTAAAGAATGGAGAAATACAATTGAAAAGCAAAAGCAAAATGAACAATTCGCAGAAAAATATGAAGAACTTAAAAATCAGACCATAAGGAGTGATTTCGATCCCAGAAACATTCCTCAACTTATGAATCTAATTAATTCAGAATTTCAATTTAACAAGTGGTATTCCGAAGAAGATTTATCAGGTGCCATATACAAAAAAATATTCAGGAAATTAAATCGTGACTTTGTTAAACAGATTATTAACGACTTAGCCGAACGTGACCTTATTAAAATGAAAGAAGAGTATGGGAATTTTTCCTTTATGAGAAAGTAGAATCTTCCTTTCTCTTTTAAACATATCGTATAACTTTCGTGCCAGTTAACAAAATGAATCAATAATTCTGGAATAATTTTAAGGCTAATTTAAAGATTAGCCTTAATCACTTTGGTTATGTCACACCGCGTTCCGAATATTCCGAAATCACTGATTGCGGTCCAAATTGATGTTCTAAGGCTGTCTAACTGTGCAGTGAATCTCGTTTGTAATTCCCTTACAGTTGTCAAATATGCTTTCCCTCCCCTCTGTTGATTTTTTAGCTTCTAAAGGAGGTCTATATCTGTCTCGAAGTTAGGAACCGGATTGTTATCTGAGTTATTTTTCATTTTAGTTTCAATGAGTTTTATGAAATTATTCCTAGTCTTTGAAACTGCTTCCGGATGAGAATTAACAGCTGCTAAGAACGAAATGTATTTGTCCATGTCTTCTTTTTGAGCCTTTGCCTCGTTCTCTTCACGCAACAAATACCATTTCTGGAGCTTTTAATACTTCTGTACACCCTCCTATACGATTATAAAGAGCAAACACTAAGGTTTCAAATAATGTTACGTCCCTGGAATTGGCGTCGCTGGTGTTCCTGTTGCCTTCATGATCAGGTTCAAGAACTTCATTTTCCCATGAGTCAGTACGAAAGACTTTTTTACACGGTTGATTAATTGATCGATATCATTTCTTTCTAGAATTGCATCGTAAATATTAAGTACGTCATCGAATTTTTGTCCTTTTAATCCATTTAGATCAAAACCACTTAAAACAGATAGCAATTCGAATGCACTGTTAGGTAATTTCGGCATTAACGTTTTGTATGAATTCACGCCGTTTGTAATAAATTCAGAATTCACTTGTGCAAGATCCACATCACGAATATCTGAATTACGAAATGTTGAAGCAAATAACCCTTATAAGGAATCGTCTTCACGAGGCTCTTTAATGATGCTGTTTACTACTTTCATAAATCCTATTGGAACCCATTCATAGAATCGATATCCTGTTGTTTACTTGTAGTATCACCATTTTCGCCTTTAATTTTTAAAGTAATACTTGTAGTTGTTGTCATAATTGTTTTCCACCAATAAAATAGACACCCCGAAGGATGCCTTAATTTTTGTATTTTAATTTACAGGTTGTTATGTTTTTAGTGTTTTACTCAAGTTTCAGTACCCAACGATTTCCAACAACACGTTTTTCTAATCCTGAAATAGAAGGCAGGGCATTTGTTAATGTAACTTTTCCGGCACTAAACGATTGAACCGTGGTCCAGTGAGTTGTTAAATCGTCTAATAGCACCCCGATTATATCTCCTATCGCTAATGAGTGGAAATACATTGTGTAAGCATTCCCGGCAGAAGGAGTGATTGAAAGTGGTGCGTTTAAAGTAGCTGTTTTAGTTGCTGCAACGTAATTTGTTATATATCTCGTTTCATTATTGATTGCGATAGCAGAATTGTTGTGTTTTCCGTCTGTAGCTCCGCCATTACTTAAAATGACATTCGTTGTTGTACTTCCTGATGAAACTGTCCCTGTGTTCCCTATATTTTCACCTTTAACATAAATATGGGTAGCAGAAGCCAAAGCAGAAGCAACCATCACGGTATTTGTACTATACGTGTTTTGGTAGTAACCGCCTGTTGTCAATGGAACAATGTCACCCAAGCGTCCAAAACCTTTTGTGATTGCACTTGACACAATTGGACGAAATTCCTTTTTGCCTGTATTAAAAGGAATGTTTCGGTTGTGCTTTAGGTATTGTAGGAAAAGAGAAACCCTTTCAAATGTCATATTTGCGGTTGCGTTTCCTGGTTCTACAATAATTTGGAAGTATTTTAATAATCCGTCAGTATTTACGAGAACTCCTTCTACTTGATTTAATAAAGCAGATGAATTGTAACTTCCAGTTTTGGAATAAAAACCAAAAGTTAAATCATTACGACTTAAGTATGGTACAGTCGGTTCTACCTTTATTGGATTTAAGTTGGCATCATACACAAAAATACGCACGCTCCAAGCTGCGACATCGCTATCTAAAGAAATACCCATATTTCCGTTCGTAGGTAACGGAATTATAGGTGACTTATATACCGTTTTAAAAGGAGAAGTTATTTTTAATTTATGGAGTCCCGCCTGAACCCCGCCCTTATACCCTTCGACATCAGCCTGATCGTTAAAAATTGCGTTTCTAGCGCTTAAACTGAATAATTCATCTAACTTGTAGTGTTTCCACTGGTCACGCACAACAATATTACTAAGTCCGGAGTCATTGACGATTATGTTAGGACTACTTGAAAAAACAGCACGTTCCGTTTCTGAATATAACTTTTCTATCACGTTGTCTCTTGTTCCTTCTGCGAAGTTTATAGTATTTACTCCTTCAAAACGACAATTAGTAAATTTATTGTTAAGTCCTTTATTAAAGTTAAGAGTTGCATTTTCAAAAGTTGGGCAATCAAAAACATTATTATCATGCGGGTATGTTCCACCAATGGTAAGTGTCCTGAACGCCCCGCCTCTAAATCTGTTTTCGTTTATCCATTGTCCTAAATTCGGATTAGTCGGTGTCGGATTAGTAGCTATCTCTAATGTCGGGACAACTCCTAGTTCAAAAGTGGAATAGGCAGTACATTTTGCATATTGATAAGAACTGTCGCTGTCAGCGTAAAGTTGTAAATATGAGCATTCTCCTAATTCGAAATAAGATTGAACTCCTCCTATAACCCGTAAAGTAATTCTTCCTGAGCTTGAATTTGCTTGTCGAATGTATTGTTTTACTTTTACTCCACCAATTGTAATTCCAGTACCATTGAAATCAACACTAACTGTTCCTCTAAAATCGAGGTTAACACCGTGTAAAGTTACATTCCTAGTTACCCTTAGTGTTTTCCCATTACCTAAGTATAGTCCTTTGTTTTGTGCTTTTGCGTCTGTATACGCTCGTTCTAAGCCGTCTGTATCATCTGTCCCATCAAGTGGGCAATAAGTGGTTAAAGATAACTCTTCGATCATGCGTTACCTCCCGCGTTTTAAGGCCTCGTAGCCTATAGGTTTTATTGCGACCGTTAGACATAGAAAAAGATGCCGGTGAGGACGTCTTATTAAATTCTTTGCAAGAAAGCTTGGATTTTCGAGATTATCAAATGGCCCGCATCGTTGGGATGTAGCCCGTCAGATATCGCCGCATCCCTACTCGCTTGGGAATCTGGCGATAGACCACTTCCTGTATAAAGGTTTAAGGTTGGCACGCTGTACCTATCACACACATCTTTAATAGCGTTGATATATGTTTTAACCCACTAGCTGGACTCGTTTGTCCTTGTCTGGGTACAGGAATAATAAAACCAATATGTTTCCCCGGATATTTCGTTAACAACCCCTCAATCATTACTCTCAGGGCACCAATGTAGTGTCTGCAGTATCCCCCCACTCCAATCGGCATTGAGTTTCCGAAGTCATGAGTTCCACCGAAAACCGTAATTATATCCGCATCAGCAGCCATTGTGCTAAACCGTTGAGCCATGCTGTCAGTTTTATCAGCAGCACTTGTAATTCTCGAACCACTAACTCTGTATAGTTGTTACACCTGCTCCTTCAGATATGACAGTCGTATATGGTTTTGTAGCATTCAAACCTGCGATAATATCGCCTAATACGTTCACTTTAGCCCAACTAACTGATGGCTTTGTAAAAGAATACCCTTCATTGTAAAGAACATAAGGGGAGGGGGTTGTGGAACCTTCAATAACCATTTCAGTATTAATATCTGCTGTGTTTGTGGTAACTAGTGCATAAGGATATTTTGCCCGGTAGGGACTGTAAATGGTTTTGAACCACTTACACCGCTTTTCCATACTTTATTAGTGTCGTAGTAGTTGACGTATCCATTATATAAATACGTATATGTCGAACACTCTGTTACATGTATATAATCTATTGTGGAATAAGTACCTTAATCTGCCCAAACTCCAGTCGTATAATTCACTAACTTACCGGTATTTACTTTTGTTTTATCGAATATGTTAACTGTCAGTATGTTTTTCTTAGCAAAATCAGTTTTTTCGATTTGAATAGATTGGTCTGCTATTCCTGTGCTCCGGTATACGCCTCCTGCTGTCCAAGCTGAAGTATTCATAAGCAGTTGCTCGGTTCAAGTTAGATCCTGCTTTTAGAGCAGCTTCACTTTCAGCACCGTGTGCCTACGCTAATTCATCATACTTTTTGTTTAAAACTTGAACCTGTGACCTTGTGTAGCATATTGCTTGCCTAAAATTACTTGTTAATCTTTCAGAGCATCCACCCAATTCCTATATTTACCGAACTAAGATTTGGAAGCCTTCATTTCACTTTTTAAAAGAGACATTTTACCTAAAAGGTTCTTTTGCCCTTTATCAAAATTCGCTCCATCCATTCTGACTCGGACTATCATATAACCTATTTCTTTTTCCTTTGACATTTCCTTTACCTTTGTTACTGAGTGGTTTAACAGCTCATAGTAAAAGTGAATAACCATGTCATCCACATCTTTTAACGGCAACCCTCTTTTGTTTATAAGGTGATCATAAGTATCAAGTAAATCGTTATATATTTCAAACAAACTTATCCACCTTTCAAATCCTCCTGTCTAATCATAGAAGCTAAAAATCTATCAAAAGCTGGGGTTCTTTAATAGTAAATAAGTATTCAATATTATTTGCCGTAAACTGTTCACTTTAGTTTAGCAGTTACAGAAGACCATCAAGGTACGATAGTTTAACAATATAACTATATTTTTATAACTGAAATTAGAAACTCATTTAACAATTAATCTTTTTTGTGT
>NZ_JBHXAS010000204.1:0-5275 GCF_042727425.1 Peribacillus sp. NPDC060253 | reverse complement strand
TATAAATAAATCCTGCTTCCTATCTCTAAGTGAAGGGATTTGCAATGGTAGAACATTTAGACGATAATATAAATCTTCACGAAAGGCACCTTCTCGAATCATTTGATGTAAGTTTTGATTGGTAGCTGCAATAACTCGTACATTTACCGGTATTATTTTATTGCCACCTACACGCATAACTTGACGTTCTTGAAGAACGCGTAGAAGGGATGCTTGAAGACCTAGGGAAGCATCCCCAATTTCATCCATAAAAATAGTTCCATTATGGGCTAATTCAAATAAGCCCATTTTCCCTTCTTTTCTAGCACCTGTAAATGCCCCACCTTCATATCCAAATAATTCACTTTCTATTAGGGTTTCGCTTAGTCCTGCAAAATTAACAGCCACAAATGGCCCATCTTTTCGTTCGGAACTATTATGTATAGCTTGAGCGAATACTTCTTTTCCAGTACCATTCTCTCCAGTAATTAACACAGTATAATCACTTTTAGCCAATTGAACTGCTTTTTGTTTTGCAGATAAAATCAAAGAACTTTCCCCAATAATATTGTCAAATGAATATTTAGTGGTTAAACCTAACTCTGTACTTTTCCGTCTGATTTCTTGCTCCATTCTTTGAACCCTTGTAACATCTTGAAATGTGATGACAAGGCCTACTAGTTGTTTGTTCAAGATTAAAGGAACTTTCGATACTAGCAAAGAGCGATTGTTTATTTGAAATAAGATATCAAGTTGTTCTTTTTGATCTAAATATGTCTCAATAATCTGAAAATCAGGTAGAATTTCTCTAAAGTGCTTTCCAATAAAATTTATAGAAGGGAGTTGTAGAATTTGATAGGCATCTTCATTTATCAATGTAATAATGCCTTTTTCATCTAGCCCTATAATCCCTTCATGTACTGCATTTAAAATCGATTCTAATTTTTGTGTTAATTGTTTTTCATTTTGAATTGCTAATGATAAATTCCTTCCCATTTTCACAAAATCTCTAAAGAATTCTGCCGTATAGAAATGCGCCTTTTCTAAGGAAAGGTTTAAAAGACGAGCAATATCAAGCATAGTTGTTAAATCAATTGGTCGGTTTTCTAAATAGATAGTGCTTTTGATATGTTTCGGCACAAGTTCATCTTGTCCAAACGTAATAGCCAATTCTAGTTTCTCTGTCTGTTCGAAGCTTGTAAGACCAGGAATATAAGGAATTAACGTTAAATGGCCAAATCCAAAGGCGTGTAGAACATCAATAGAGTCTCTAGCCACTATCATGGAGTTAGTAACTAATAAAATTTTTGTTTTAGCAGGCAAATCCAAAAGCTGTTCTAACTTTGCAATTCGAATAGAACGTCGAGCAACCATAAGAGGAATGTTTAAATTCAATTTTCTAAAATCTTCTTCTAGTACTGGGCTAGACAGTAAAATTAAATCAGCTTTATGGATAACCTTTTCATTTAAAGGCAATGTTTCATAACATGTATCAATGTCAATTTTTGAACCAAAAAACATTTGAAGATTTTCTTCAAATGTTTTGCTTACTGTTTTAGTGCTAGTTACAAGAAGTATAGTAGGCTTTTTCATCTTCTTCTCCTTACCACACAATTACATTTTGCTCTTATTCTAACAGATTTTAAGGTAACTTAAAAAGGACCCCATTTAATTAATACACCAATTGTTAAGAAAATGGCTGCTAAGATTGCCCATAAGATCGATAAAGGAATCATAAATTTAAGCCATTTGCCATATGAAATACCACTAGTAGCCAATATTGCCATTAACACACCTGAGGTTGGATTAATACAATTCACTACGCCTTCCCCAAATAAAACAGATTGTACAGCTACTTGACGAGTAATATGCAACAGATCAGCAAGTGGCACCAATATTGGCATTAACATAGCTGATTCTCCTGAACCAGAGGAAATTAAAAAGTGAAGAGCTGCACTTCCTAAAAACATACCTAAGGTTCCTGTAACAGGAGAGAGTGGAGCCAAAAGAGTCGAAAGATGGTATATAATGGTATCGAGAAGTTGGCCATGTTCAAGCACAACAATTACAGCTCGGGCCATTCCTACAATTAATGCACCGTATACAAGTTTCTGACATCCGGCCATAAATGTTTTAGCAATATCATTCACATTCATTCGAGAGATAAGCCCAGCACCTATAGCTATAAAAATAAATAAACCTGCCATTTCGCTTTCAGTCCATTTAAAAACGAGTGTGCAAATAATAAATGTTAGTAAAGATCCACCTGAAAATAATAAAACAAGCTTATGTTGTAACGTTAATTTCTGTGTTTGTATTTCGTTCTCGCTGACACCTAAAGAATTAGGAAATCTTTCTAAACCTAAAATACTGTGTCCAGTGTTCTGAACTTTACGTGCATATCGATATATATATAAAATTGTACAAAGTAAGAAAGTTAGATAAATGACAATACGGAAACCCATTCCAGATAATAATGGAAGCTCAGCAATACGCTGTGATAAGCCTAATGTTTGTGGGCTTATAAGAGAAACATTCCACCCTGCATAGGTACCTAGATAAATGATAGATACTCCAAAAATAGCGTCTAATTTTAATTTGCGAGCAATCATTACACCTATAGGGATAAAGGCAATAACGGAGTTCACGATAATTCCGGTAGTACCAAGTATAGAAAACATGAAACAAATAGGAATAATGAGTAGAAGTACCTTCCCCTTACATAAATTAATAATACTCCGAATGAAAGTATCAATCGCTCCCGTTTTATCAATAACAGCCAATGCACCACCAGTAAATAAAATAAGAAAAATCAAAGGAGCACCGGCGACCATTCCACTTTGAATTGCAGTAAAAATTTCAAGAAAATTAACAGGAGTGGATTTTACTACATGATAACTTCCAGGGACAGTCATCGTAATATCACCTTTTTTAATTCGATCGAATACCCCAGCTGGTACAAGATATGTCGCAATGGTGCAGGCAATTAAAATATAAAACAAAAGAACATAAGCATCAGGTTGTTTAAATGTTTTTCTTTTAATAGGTTTAGGAACCAGTTTTTGAGCCGTAGATTGCATAAATATATTTCCCCCTTATTACATTATAGCAATTCAATGATAAAGCTTGAAAGTCTCTCCTCCTCTGCTTGTATTTCCTTAATTTTGAACTAAGATTCGAGTACGAATACTCACAATTAAACATAATGCAAAAAGCATGCCAATTCTATGAGGAACGGAATAGCTTCTACAAAGCGGCTTATATGAAATAAAAGGATCATTTATAGGTTGTTTTATAGGTTTATAAAACTTAAAAAATAGCCTATAAATAGCAATCAGAAACAAAGGTAGTTGATTTTAAAAAGAAAAAAATTGGCATAATTCTTGCAGATACTTTATTTGAATGAAAAAAATGTACAGAAGTGTTTTAGAGGAGGAATTATTTTGAGTAAGGTACTAATCGAAAATGACGTTTCTAGCTATCTCGAAGTTCATAAACAAGATATGTTGGATGATTTGATTGAATTTGTAAAAAAAGAATCACCTTCATATAATAAAGAATTAGTTGATGAGTGCGGTACATATTTAAGCCAGCTCTTTCAAAAGCGATTGGATGTAGGATGCGAATTAATAGAAGAAAAAAATGTGGGGAATCACCTGAAATTTACAATCGGAGAAGGTAAACCACAAATTTTGATCATAGGGCATTTTGATACAGTTTGGAAAAAAGGCAGGCTTAGCCTTAGAAAGGAAGGAAATAAACTGTATGGCCCTGGTATTTTAGATATGAAAGGTGGTATTATCCAATCTTTATGGGCAATCAAAGCCATTCAAGAGCTAAATCTTCCGTTAAATAAAAAAATCGTTTTTCTTTGCAATTCAGATGAAGAAATTGGTTCAGTCGCTTCTAAGAAATACATTGAAGAAGAAGCACGAAAAAGTGATGTTGTATTAGTTGCTGAACCTGCTGTAGCTGGATCAGGAGCTTTAAAAACAGCTCGCAAAGGAACAGGAACTTTCGATATAAAAATATGGGGACGGGCTGCCCATGCTGGTAATCATCATGAAGAAGGCATCAATGCCATTGAAGAACTAGCTCGGCAAGTGATTGTACTGCAAGAATTGACCAATTACAAAAAAGGAACAACTGTCAATGTTGGAACGTTTACTGGAGGAAGTGGAAGAAACGTGGTTCCTGAATACGCAGAAGCTCATGTTGACTTACGTGTCTCAACAGAAGAAGAAGCAAGACGAGTGACGAATATTATATTAAATTTAAAACCAATTCTAAAAGGAATCAAATTAGAAGTAACCGGTGGCATAAATCGACCACCAATGGTGAAATCTGAGCAAACAAGGGAACTGTTTGAATGTGCTCAATCTATTGCATACGAACTTGGCATGAAATTAGAAGAAGCATCTGTTGGTGGAGGAAGTGATGGGAATTTTACAGCAGCTATTGGTGTTCCAACTCTTGACGGTTTAGGCTCGTGTGGAAAAGGAATTCATGCAGAATATGAACATATTCAAATTGATACACTCCCTGAACGGGCTTCTTTATTTGCTAATTTGTTATTGAGGCTGTAGCTGATTAAAGCTTTAGAACTAGTTAAAAAAGCTGCGGCTCTCGCCAATATGGATCTGAAATGTTTATATGAAGGAATTGGAGATGTAATTGTTGAAGGTGCAGATGAGATCATTGAAGGAAAGTTCGACAATGCTTTCATTGTCGATCCTATAGAAGAGGGGCTGGTACACCTGATTATGAATATAAATGAAATCATTGCTAACCGAGCTCTGGAGTTACTTGGACATGAAAAAGGCTTCAGATCCGCAGCCTTTGATAATCCACTTTCTTTAAAGTCTTGGATGTGAGCTTCCCATTCTTTCTTTATAAAGTTTTTTTATAAAAAAATCCACATGTATGATGTAAGGAAATTATCTCATGAGCTATATACAAGTAGTAGGTGGGAATATTTTACGCTTACTATTCAACTTACATGAAAATAAGTTTCATTAAGAATGGAAAAATGACAATACTTAAGAAGACCCTGCTCAATCGTTTAAAAAAAGAGGAAAGCGTTAATTAATTAGTCTATGGATTAGGTTGACTAGATTAAGGTCAGTATCAGTATTGACACCTTCTAACCATTTTCATTGTTTGTGCTGCATGGATGGCTAACGGTTGCGTTAGCTGAAGAACAGAGCTGTCTTTAAGGCAGCTTTTTCGTGCGCCCGGCATGGGTGCAATCTATAGGGTGCGAGTCCCGAACCATGAAGGCAGTAGTAATGGTTAG
>NZ_JBHXAS010000203.1:0-5256 GCF_042727425.1 Peribacillus sp. NPDC060253 | reverse complement strand
CCATTAATGATATTTATTAGATAAGCTTTTTACCACCAAGTTAGTTAGAAAATATTACTAACCTACATTTTTTCCACACAAAAAGCTTAAGTATTTGATAAATGGTGAAGGGGGTTAAAAGTAAAATGAAAAAAGCTTTGGTATCTGTGATTTCTCTTTTATTAATTCTTGCATTATTGCCGCTCAGCGGTAGCGCTGCAAGTACGGAGAAAGCAAACGTTGAGTTATGGAATGCGGTCAAGCCACTCGAGACAACCGTGACATTCTTAAACAGCGGTGCCCATCCAGATGATGAACGCAGTGACTTTCTCGCTTATCTATCGAGAGGGCTAGGTGTGAAGACATCGAGCTTGATTGCGAACAGGGGTGAAGGAGGACAAAATGAAATTGGGGATGAACTGGATAATGCCCTCGGAATCATTCGTTCAAGAGAAATGATAGAAGCTGCAAAAATTACTGGGGTGAAGGCTTATCATCTTAGTAAAACAACCAGTGATCCCATCTATGATTTCGGCTTCTCGAAAACACCAGAGGAAACATTGGCAAAATGGGGCGAGGAACTCACATATGAACGGCTTATCCGCTTTATTCGCACGTATCAGCCTGATATATTGATGCCTTCCTTCCAAAATGATGATACTCAGCATGGACATCATCGAACAATGACCATCTTAAGTGAACGTGCTTTTAAGGATGCCGCAGATCCAACTGTTTTCCCGAAACAATTGAAACAAGGTCTATCGGTATGGCAAGTGAAAAAATTATATTTACCTGTTTCCTCCGCAGATCAAGCCGACACTTCCATTGAAATCGGTAACTATGATCCAATTTACGGCATGACTTACCCACAGCTTGGAGAACAATCCCGCTATCTGCATAAAAGCCAAGGCATGGGGTCCGATATCCCTGCAGCACCTCGCCAGGTCCATTTGGATTTAAAGCAAAGTGCCGTTGATACAAAAAACAAGTCGGATCTTTTTGCAGGTGTACCTTATAATTTTGCTGATTGGGCTGAAAAACTTCCTCACTCGGCTTCAAAATTAAAGGCTGAATTTAAATACCTGCAAAGGGATTTGGACACTGTTGTTGCGGCGTATCCAAATGAAAAACAAATTTTTTCTAAATCCCAAACAGCTCTTTCTCATGTACGTAAAATGACAGCACAAATAAAAAAAGCAAAGCTAAGCTCTTCCATTAAGAACGACTTGCTTCATAAGCTTTCATTAAAAGAGGAGCAATTACAAAACGTCAGTTATGTCTCTTCAGGACTGGATGTTCAAGCTGAAGCTGCCTCAAACATTCTTACGAAAGGGCAAAATACGAATGTAACCGTAACGGTTAAGAATAACGGGAAACAAACATTGAAAAAAGTCGCTGCTACATTGAACGTGCCTAAAGGATGGCAGACTAAAACAAAATCTAAAGATGTCAATCTAGCACCTAATAAATCAGCAACGTTCACCTACAAGGTTGAAGTTCCTGAAGATGCATCCTATTACCACGCTTATGACGAATCAACCATTACAACCAGCATTTCTTATAAATATGGCAGCACCAAAACTTCCATCGTGGAAGAATTGGAAGGAACGATCGCTGTACTTCCTGACGTTGGCATTACCCTATCTCCTGAAGATATCGTCGTAAATACAGCAGATGTAAAGGAAGAAATACCCGTGACCGTTACCTTGAAAAATTATACAGAAGGAAAAACATCAGCAAAGGTTACTTTAAAGGTCCCAGAAAATTGGAAAGTAAAACCTAAAAAGGCCACCGTATCATTCAATGAAAAATCAGAAGAAAAACAAGTGAAGTTCACCCTTACACCACCTAAGACGATTCAAAATGGTGAATATCAGGTTAAAGCGTTTGCTTCTGTCAACGGAAAAACCTTTGATTCAACCATTCAAGAAATTTCCTATGACCATATCGGAACATTCTATTACCAATACCCATCAGCTATCAACACCGTTGCATTTGAGTTATTGATGCCAGCTTCATTAAAAGTGGGTTACATTGAGAGTGGATTTGATAAAGTTGCAGATTACTTAAGCAATGCAGGCCTTAATATAACAAAATTAACCGAAGCAGATTTAGCAAAGGGTGATTTGAGCCAATACGACACGATTGTTACCGGCATACGTGCCTATCTATCGAGGGAAGATCTAAAGGCAAACAACGCTCGCTTACTGGAATATGTTGAAAACGGCGGTCATCTCGTCGTTCAATATCACAAACCAGGTGATGGATGGGATGCCCTGACGACTGCTCCATACCCACTTACCCTCGGAAATCCATCCATTCGCTGGAGGGTTACCGATGAAAAAGCCACAGTAAACGTATTGAAACCAGAATCAGCGCTTTTCAACTATCCAAATAAAATAACAACGGACGACTGGAACAATTGGGTTCAAGAAAGAGGATTGTACTTCCCAATGAAATGGGACGATCGATTTGAAACATTCATTTCCATGGCTGATCCAAATGAAGAACCATTTGATGGCGGAATCCTAATGGCCAAATACGGTAAAGGCACCTACCTCTACACTAACCTTGTCCTATACCGGCAAATTCAAGGCCAGGTCCCAGGCGGATATCGAATCATGACGAACTTGATTAGTTACGGGGCGCAGTAACTAATGAAGAAACCTATGCACATGTTGAATGCATAGGTTTCTTTTTGATGTCAATATATGTCCTCTTTTTTGCTTTTCAAGCTTTCTGATAGTTCCTGCACATGAAGAGATGTTTCCATAAGACAGCTAGGTTTTCAATTTTAGCTTCTTCCCAATTCCACTAAAACAAAAAAAGTTATGCACAAAATAGGAAAAGGCTTATACGATTGGGTTTCCCCTCATTATCTCGCATTCCTTTGTCCACACTTTATGCACAACTTCATCCATTACCAACATCAATGCCGGCAATAATACTCTCTTACTTGTATTTCCAAGCTCGCGTTTCCTGCCTAAAGCACTTTACTCAAGAAGGATTTAGTTCTCTCGTGCTGAGGGTTACCGAATAATGCATTCGGCTCATTTTCCTCGACAATATACCCTCCATCCATGAATATGACGCGGTCCCCGACTTCCCGGGCAAAACCCATTTCATGCGTAACTACAACCATTGTCATGCCTTCTTTAGCAAGTTGTTTCATGACTTCCAAAACATCTCCGACCATTTCAGGGTCAAGCGCAGAAGTTGGCTCGTCAAATAGCATGATTTTTGGATTCATCGCTAATGCCCTTGCGATGGCAACCCGTTGTTTTTGTCCACCGGAAAGTTCCCCTGGATAGCTATTTGCTTTTTCCTTAAGGCCAACCTTATCCAATAAGTCAAGCGCTAATCTTTCCGCTTCCGCTTTAGCCGTGGCGCGAATTTTAATAGGCCCCAGCGTGATGTTTTCCATAACGGTTTTATGAGGAAACAGATTGAAATGTTGAAAAACCATTCCAACCTCTTGCCTGACTTTATTTATATTGATTTTCCTTTTTGGATCGGTGATATTATGTCCGTTTATGACCACCTCACCGCCCGTAACTTCCTCAAGTAGATTCAGGCAACGCAGAAATGTACTCTTTCCAGATCCAGAAGGGCCTATTACACAAATGACTTCCTTTTCTTGCACTTCTGCATTAATATCTTTTAAAACCTCGACAGTCCCAAATGATTTTCTCAGGTTTTTTACAGTAATTATGCTCATCGAACTTGTACCCTCCTTTCTATGAAATTAGCAATAAGGGTTAACAAATAGATGATGATAAAGTAAATCACGCCGACGACCAGCCAAATCTTGAATGCTTCAAAGGTTGCCGAAGCTTGAATTTGGCCTTGCTGGGTTAAATCCGCTATACCGATGACGGATAATAGAGATGTATCTTTCAAGCTAATGATCGATTGGTTCGTAATGGTAGGGAGCATCCTTCTAAAGGCTTGCGGCAGCACGACATATCTCATTGTTTGAGTACCGGTGAACCCGATTGATCTTGCCGCTTCCGTTTGTCCTTTATCGATGGACTGTATCCCCGCTCTTATTATTTCAGCAAAATATGCCCCTGCATTGATAGCAACGGTTATTATTCCAGCTGTTGTACTGTTCAAAGAAATCAAATTTAGTGAATTCACACCGAAATATATAAAAAACAACTGCACAATGAACGGTGTCCCTCGTATCGCATCCACATAAACCTTTGCAATCCAGTTCAAGATCTTGATCGGGGCAAGTCGCAGTAAGGCAATCACTAAACCAATCAAAAAACCTAGGATAATGGCAATCACAAAGATATAAAGTGTCACCTGAAGTCCTTTTAATAAAATGGGCAATGCCGCAACAATTATATCCATTCCTTTCACCCCTTTGAAAAAGAAAGCGCGCTTTAAGCGCGCCTATTTTGCATGAATCTATTCACCAAGATACGTTTTTATTATTTCATCATACGTTCCGTCTTTTTTAAGATTAGCAAGACCATCATTTATTTTCTTCAATAAATCCTTGTTTTGCCCTTTCAATACGGCGATTCCATACTGATCCCCATTCAAACGGTCACCTACGATTTTCAAACCAAGATCTTTTTGGGCGATTGCATAGGAGATAACCGGATAATCTTCAATAAGAGCATCGGCATTGCCGTTGGCCACTTCCTGGAACATCGCTGGACTATCATTGAATTGAACCACTTTAATTCCTAGTTTCGTAGCATTTTCCTGTGCATATTTAGCACCTGTTGTCCCTTTTTTCACTGCTATCGTTTTTCCTTTAAGATCTTTAACAGATTTAGTAGTAGTATTATCTTTTTTAACGACTACTGTTAATCCTGCATCAAAATATGGCGTTGAGAAATCAACAACCTTTTTTCTTTCCTCTGTAATGCTCATGCCTGCAATGGCCACATCAAGCTGGTTGGCTTGCATTGCGGGAATGATTCCGCCGAAATCCATTGGAGAAAATTTGATTTTAAAATCCTGGTCCTTCGCTATTGCATTGATTAAATCAATATCAATACCTTTATAGTCGTTACCCTCTTTAAATTCAAAGGGAGGATAAGTAGTATCCACACCAACTTTATAAACCTTTTCAGTTTTCTTTTCCTCACCTGCATTTTTTTCACCATTGCTTCCACAAGCCGAGATAAAGATAGTTAGAATCAAAAACATACTAAGTAAACCAAGTTTCTTCATTTCAAATCACTCCAATTCATAGATTATACGTGATAACAAATAATTCTCCCTATAATATAGCATAAGAATAAAGTATTATAACTG
>NZ_JBHXAS010000202.1:0-5334 GCF_042727425.1 Peribacillus sp. NPDC060253 | reverse complement strand
GCGCGGTGGCGGCCGGGCTATTATCATTACATATCTAATCAGTATAAATGGTTTAGTACTTTCTCTTTTTTCAAAAAACAATCCCATTACGAAACACCGCCTAATTATCATGCCCTTTTTAGTTCCATAAAAAAGCTAATCAGCTCCTGATTTTGAAGTAACGCACCTGGCAGTTAAAAAAACCATATCATTGCTTAGTTCCTCAAATATACGACACTGTCGCTTCTTTCCACTTGAAAATTTAAATCATCCTTAATATTAAGCATATCACCAGCATCTTTATAATTCTCAGATTTAAAAGATATACCATATCCATTATTCTCAGGATAACCATATAAATAGCAGACCACTTTTCCATCGTTCAAAAATACAATTTGATTCATTCCTTCATTTACTGTTTCACTAATATTATCCCATTTATAACCTACCGTTTCATATATATGATCTTTCGGGGTATATGGTCCAAAGGAATATACTACATCCCAGTCAAACGGTGTTACATCTACTAAATTTATTGTTTCAACGGAATGCCCAATTGATAACACTCCTTCTTTTAATAATGCTTCGTTTACATCCCATAAATCCTTATGTAATAGATATTTATAGATAGCTATACATATTAGACCGAAAGCTATAATCACTACTGTCTTTTTAGTTTTCATGTCTCCCCTCCAACTTGAACAGCAACCTTCCTACTAGATGTTTTAATGAAAAATACAGTTGTTTTATTTATCAACTGTATACATGTGCTACTCACTTGTTAGTATAAGTTCTCTTGATTTAGCGTCATAAATCTTATAACCTATTTCAAACTCATGATCCTTTGTTACGGTGACCTTACAATAGTAGGGAACTGCCCTTCCGTAAGCATCCAGGTCAGGAATATCCTCGAAATAAAATAGCTCATCCGTATCAGGCATTTCAAATGACGCTTCGCTGGAGCGTCCAGAAGAACTTATCTCGATGATGCAACTTCCATTTACAACATCATACTCTTTAAATAGCATATATTTTAGGCTTGGGAGAGTTATAACTAATAATAATCCGCCAAATATTAGTGCAGAAAGAGCTTTCAACGTATCGAAAAAAGTAAATTCTTTTTCAATAAACATAGAAATAAACAAAAAAATACTTAAGAAAAATAACGCTACACCCATTATTAGTAAACCATAAAACATGTTCATCCTTCTTCCTATACTGATTGAATAATTATATATACGTATTTTCAATTGAATCGTTTCAAATTCTTCCCATCTTGTTTACCGCTTCAAAGATAACTTCATATGTCTCATTGGAAGCCAGGTAGGAAAGCAATTTCACCTAGGATTTTCATGTATATCATAATTAACTATGATTCAATCGCTTGTTGAATTTTATTAATTAATTTACACTTTGTGATAAGGGGAGTGAAATCATAATGAAAAAAGATGTTTTTAATGAACATTATCTAACTCATCCAGAAATGTTATATAAGGAAATCATCGAGTATTCAGTCGAAACTATTGTTATTCACGCAGACTATGAAATTTTATATATTAATGAAGCAGGTACTAAAATTATGAGAGGAACCAAAGAAGAAATTATTGGTTCTTGCTTATTAGATCGTTATAGAAAAGAAAGCAAACCTTTAATAAAAGAAAGCATACAAAAATCTATGGTTGAAAATGTACCAGGAGAGTTAATGGAAGAAAAAATGTACACGCTGGATGGTACATTAATGGATATAGAACTATATTGTCTTCCTGTACAATATGGTAACAAAAGAGCGCTACAAACCACTATTAGAGATATATCTACCCGAAAAGAAATAGAAAGACATCATAAAAGAGAGATTAATAAAGTGTCAGCCCCTATTGTACCTGTATATGACGGAATTTCGGTTCTCCCCCTAGTCGGCTCTATTGATTCAGGCAGAGCCAAGCAATTATTAGAAACTATCCCTAAAGAAATGCAAAAACAGAATGTTCATTGGTTGATTATAGATTTTTCAGGAATTTATAACTTTGATAAGTTTGTCACTGCATATTTATTAAAAATTAAATCAGTATTGGAACTGCTCGGTGTTCGCACCATTATCACAGGAATAAAACCAGAGTTCGCTCAGTTGGCCGTTCACCTTGGAATAAACATATCTTCTATACATTCAATGGCTAATGTTAAACAAGCACTGCAAAGTTTAGGTATTGGAAAAGTTGAATAAGAAAAGGATTAATTGTCTGTATTAAATGAGGATAAGCAAGTGAGCATAGTTCCGAATATCAAACGATAGATTCATTTAACAATACTGAACATGCATATTTAAGAATTAAATGAAGTGATTTATCGGATAAGCACAACAAGCTGGATATAAGTAATCTGAAAACGCAGATTACTATGATAAGGCAATGCCGAATATTATAAAGTACTGTGTATTGCTTTCCATTTGATACGTTCTTATATAGATGATATAAGTGCCTGGGATGCCTAACAAGGGAAGTGCTAGATTTAATGACTATAGCGTGAACCATAAAATTTGATATCCGGGGGAGTGCCGATGAGTCATAGTCATAGTAAAAAGAAGAAAAAATGGGAAAGTCAAAATATAGCCGATATCCTTCAATTTGTCTTGAATATCGCCTTGATTTTATTAGCTTTATCATTATGTGTGTTACTTGGTAAGGAGATTCTTTATTTCATTAAAATAGCATTCTTTGATCCAGAAATAAGGATAGAATTGGTATTATTAGAGCGTATCTTAATTTTCTTTTTGTATTTTGAATTCATAGCTATGATTGTAAAATATTTCAAAGAGGATTATCACTTTCCGATACGATATTTTCTCTATATCGGCATAACGGCAATGATACGGCTCATTATTGTCCATCATAAAGATCCGGTACATACTCTTATCTATACATTGTCCATCTTGGTGTTGATCATCAGTTTTTACATTATGAGCTCTGTAAAAGCTCGCAAAGAGAAACTATAACTTTATTTTTAATTAACATCACCTTTATGTGGGCCGCTGGATACTATCTTTTGGTTATCGTTCAATCATAAGTATGATCCTAGAATCAAAGGATAGATCAGGTGAATGATCTATCCTTCTTTTTGAGTTTTTCAATTCGCTAAGCTCGTCTTCCCCATTAATAAAGCTAAGCAAATGAACCACTTACCATATCGTCACCTCTTATCTAGCTTTAATAAGATGTCTCTAAGTAAGTTGTTTCTTTCCTTTTGAGTTTTTAGAAAGCTGATTAAAAACCAAACAATAAATGCTATTGGAATCAAATAAAAAAGTATCCCAGTAAGTGCCATCATGTCTACCCAATCCATTGTCTCTCTCTCCAATCTTTCTATACTAGAATAAATATAGGGGATAAATAAGCACAGTCTTTTAATACTTTTATCTCAACAATATCATAACCTTATCCTACTTACCTAACCCTTTAATGCCATAGGAAAAAAGCTGCCTTAAAGACAACTCTGATCTTCGTCTAAAGCACCTGTTGGTTCATTAAGAAAAATCGCTAAGCTAAAGTTATTGCCCTCATAAATTCTTGAACGACTTCCCCAAGGATGGTAGCCGTCACCTATAGAAGTGACTCCATATTTTTTATATTTCCGTGTATGACGATTACTGTGTTTCTCTGAGACGGTTTATGTAAGTATATTTCACTTTCTTACGCATGCTATATATATATTCTGAATGATTTCCACAAAAGGGATACTTCAAGAATTCTTCAAGCATGTTTTTGGAAAGATAGAATAAAATCGAAAAAGACCAATTCGCTGAAGAGAGTGATATACATGGAGCCAATTACCTTTAAAGCATTTGCAATCACTAATGAAATTGATTTGAACAAAATCGCCATTCATTGCGGCATTCCCAAAAAATTCACCTGGGAAGAGCCTTTAATCCTTAAAGACGATATTCTAAATTCCATCCTTAATAAAAATGTGAATGAATCGCAACAGGTGCTGGTTTTTTCCTTTGGCAGCATTGTCTTCATTAATTACGCACACGCGAATGAGATAAAGGAATTTTTAGCCTTTATCCATTCTTTCGAGCCGGATATTGATCTCGTCCATGTAGATAGATATACGGACGATTACAACCTTCACTTCAGAGAAACTGAAAACATCAGGTTTACCGACGAATATGTATTGGTGCCAAAATTTGAATTATTCTACCCTGAATTAATTTCCACTGTTCTTGCAAAATCGGTGGCACTCGAAAAAACTGAGGAACAACTCGGAAAAATCCACGACAAGCTCGAAACCATGATAGACCGACTTGAGAAAGGAAAGCTGAGAATCGGCAACAAGGAACTAGCGAGAACGACAGCCAAAATCGTACGTCACGAGTACAACACCCTTGCGTATATCATGATTCTGGATAAACCCGATATTACATGGACAAGCAGCATTGCCGGCGAATTTTATGACAGAATGCTGGATTTTTTTGAATTGAATGATCGGTATAAAATCTTGAAAAGTAAAACCGAAATTTTATATAACATTATGGATGGGTTTTCTAACATCAGCCATTCGATCAGGGGATTATTCGTAGAATGGATCATTGTGATTCTAATTGTCTTTGAAATAGTCTTGACGGTTTTAGAAATTGCAGGATGGATACCATGAATCCAGAATCTTATTCAACTACACTGTCCCGTTACTACGAAAAGAGCAAGCAATGGCAGCCTTTATCCTTGCCCACTTATAGATCTTTTTGATTAACATTAAGTTCAACCAAATTACCATCTGGGTCGGCACAGAAAATTTGTGCGAATCCACTTTTTCCGTCTGGTTTTTCAAGGATTTCAACTTCATTCTGTTTTAACCATTTAAGAGTATCATGGTAGTTCTCGACTCTAAGGGCAAAGTGACCTTCCCTGCTGGATAAGCTTTTATCCTTACGAATCGTCTGAGAAGAGGGATCGACTATCAAGTGAAGTTGATTTCCCTCTATTTCAAACCAGGCACCTGGAAAATCAAAATCGGGACGCTGTATTTCTTTTAAACATAAAGTTTTACCATAGAATTCTTTTGCTCTTTCCAAATCTGTCACAGTAAGACTTACATGATGGAGACATTTATATTTAATCAAACCCTTCACTTCTTTCATTTCAATTGGTTTTTTACCTTAGGCGTTTTGAGGTTAATATGCCCGCATTGCATCTGGAGCTTGATCGTTTCATGTAATCAATTCGGCAACCATAAGCAATAATCCTTCTTCAACTAACCTGCCCCTATGGTTGCATAAAATCGAGTAGGAGGAGGCGCCTAGCCTCCGACCTCTCACACCACCGTACGTACCGTTCGGTATACGGCGGTTCAGTTTAAGTCTGA
>NZ_JBHXAS010000201.1:0-5445 GCF_042727425.1 Peribacillus sp. NPDC060253 | reverse complement strand
GTTGAGCAAAGGCTTCAATTTTGACGAGTTTCTTCTATATATTCCTAATATAATCATCCGTTTCATTATAAGAATTTATCTGATTCTTATTTCCTCGATTTTTTAAATAGTAGAGGAGATAGCATAAAGCAATGAATGGTATTCCACAATACAGTGCAATTCGTTGGCTCGGATCGAAAGCAAGACCCACAATAGAAGCGAAACATAAAACAAAAGCGGCAATGGGCACATAAGGGTAAAGTGGTGTACGAAATTTTAAATCTCTAATATCGCCACCCGCTTTAAGATAATGTTTACGGAACACATACTGTGATAAAGCAATTCCCATCCATACTGCAACAACCGCAAATCCAGATATAGCCACAAGCACCATATAAACCGTATCCGGTGCAACTACACTAGAGAATAATGACAAGCAGGCTACTGCCATACTTACAATCAAAGCATTAAACGGAACTCCTTTTGACGTTACCTTTCCTAAGAAAGGACTTATCATCTTCTCATTTGAAAGAGACCATAACATACGGGTAGATGCATAGAGACCAGAATTTGCTACTGACAGTAAAGCTGTAATAATAACAAAGTTCATGATATCAGCTGCATAAGGTACCCCTATGCTATCAAAAACCATAACGAACGGACTTTCAATGACTCCCGCTTCTTTCCAGGAGATTAATCCAGATAGCACAACTATGGCACCAACAAAGAAAAACATAGTTCGCCAAATTACATTTCTAATGGTTAGAGGTATGTCTTTTTCCGGGTTTTCACTTTCTCCAGCAGTAATGCCGATAAGCTCTGTTCCTGAAAAGGCAAAATTTACGGAAATCATTGTTATAAATATCGGAAGGAGTCCATTTGGAAATAGGCCTCCTTCCCCGGTAAAATTAGAAAGCATCGGAGCAGCTGCACTGCCGTTCATAGGAATGAAGCCAAACATCGCTGCTCCACCTAATATGATAAAGAAAATAATAGTAATTACTTTAATGCCGGCAAACCAAAATTCAGTTTCCGCGAAAAATTTTACAGAAAAGGCGTTCAGCAGAAAAAGTATAATCGCGAAGAGTGCGCTCCACATCCAGACGGAAGTTTCAGGGAACCATCGCTTCATTAAAAGACCGGATGCAGTAAATTCTGAACCTACCGTAACTACCCATGTAAGCCAGTACAGCCAACCAATGGTAAATCCGGTAGCAGGACCCACAAACCTCGTAGCATATGACTGAAACGAACCGGTTACCGGCATAGCTACAGTTAATTCGCCAAGGCATAGCATGACAAGATACATGATCAGCCCACCAACCAAATAAGCGAGAATCGTTCCTCCCGGTCCAGCCTGATTAATCGTATAACCTGTACTAAGAAAAAGACCCGTTCCAATTACCCCACCTAGCGAAATCATGAACAAGTGCCTGCTTTTCATAGAACGCTTCAACTGATTTTGATCGGTACTATTGGCGTCTATCATCCAGTCTCCCCCTTAATATATATGATGCAGTACCTTACTTGTAGCGCGAAGATTGACCTCGGGTCGATTCCTATAAAGCTATCATTATCACATTTACCTTTTGCTCGAAACTTTAAAACAAACCACTTTTGTTTCAGTCATTTCTTGAAGTGCAAACTTAATTCCTTCACGACCTAAACCAGAACCCTTCACTCCCCCGAAAGGCATGGCATCTATACGATAATCAGAGCTGTCATTTACCATAACCCCGCCTACATCCAATTTACGTATAGCTCCAAACGCCCTATCTAAGTCACGAGTGAATATACCTGCTTGCAAGCCGAAATCCACATTGTTAGATTGGAAAATAGCGGTATCCAGATCGGGCACGCTGTGAATGGTAACAACTGGTCCGAAAACTTCTTCAGTTGCCAGCTTACAATGTGCTGGAACATTCTCTAAAACAGTTGGATAATAAAAAGAACCTTGACGTTTGCCGCCACACAGCAATTTTGCGCCTTTCTCAACAGCTTCATTTACCCAACTCTCAACTCGCTTTGCTTCTTTCTCTGAAATCATAGGCCCCATGTCGGTTTCCTCTGAGAGTTTATTGCCTACTCGGTATTGTTGAGTACGGTTAACAAACTTTCCAATAAAGTCCCTATAAACATCTTCTTGAACATATACTCTTTGCACTCCTAGGCAATTTTGACCTGCGGCCCAAAAGGCGCCGGATACAGTCGATTCAACCGCTTCTTCTAAGTCAGCGTCTTCCAGTACGATAACCGGTGAGTTCGATCCTAGCTCCATATTCATCTTTTTCAGACCTGCCTTTTGCATAATCGCTTGGCCAGTGGCGAGTCCTCCTGTGAAAGAAATCATTCGTATGGCTGAATGAGTAATCAGACTCTCGCCCATATCACTCGGATACCCCGTAATGACGGACAATACTTTAGGCGGTAAACCTGCTTTTTCAAAGGCTTCTGCCAATAAAAGAGCACTTAAAGGTGTAGCAGGTGCTGGTTTTACGATGATGGCATTTCCAGAAGCAATAGCAGGTCCCACTTTATGGGCAACAAGATTTAATGGATCGTTGAAAGGCGTTATAGCTACAATAATCCCAACAGGAAAACGATAATAATATCCCATGCGATCTTCGCTTCCCGGCATTTGGTCAAACGAAATCGTTTCGCCATTAATTCGCCTTGCTTCTTCTGCGCTAATTCGAAGTGTTTCGATACAACGCACTACTTCTTTTCTCGCCTCTTTAATGGTCTTACTTCCCTCACGGGCAATGGTCATTGCATATTCTTCCTTATGCTCATAGATCCAATCGGCGGCACGATTTAGAATGACGATTCTTTCATGTGTTGGCATGTCCGCGGCTATTTTCGCTCCCTTTTTTGCCTCTTCTATGGAATGAAGTACATCCTTCTCATTAGCAGCAGGAACGGTTGCAATTAAACTATTATCCTGTGGATCGAGAATTTCAATTTTTTTGTCGCCGGATACCCATTTTCCAGCAAGAAACATCTTATTTTTCTTTGTAAGCGCTTCAATAATTGTCATCGATAATCACCCCGTATAAGTAATTTTCCAGCTTATAACTTGAATGGTGTACAAGATCATAATTGCCCACGGCTCATATTGATTAAATCAATCAGAATAGAGAATCCTGTTTCTTTGCGACCAGCTCCGGCACCAATCAACGTAATCGGACCGGCTAAGTCACAGTTATACGTAATAGCGTTTTGTGCTCCCAGAACTCCAGCTAGAGGATCTGTAAGAGGTATAGCTTCAGGGCCTACCTTTGCGAATACTTTATCACCATCCTTTTTACATTTAGCAATGAGCTTCCACCTTTTCCCTTCAGATTTTGCCCATTGAATGTCTTGCTGTGTAAGATGACTAATCCCTTCACATTCTACTTCCTCTCGTTTCATCGGAATATCCATTACAACATTAGCAAGAATAGTAGCTTTATACTGAGAATCATATCCCTCTACATCGCTGGTAGGATCTGCCTCTGCATAACCAAGAGCTTGTGCCTCAATTAATGCATCCTTATAGCTCAATCCTTCTTCCATTTTGGTCAGAATATAATTAGTCGTTCCATTTAAAATCCCCCGCAATTCAAAAATATTATTTCCTGCCAATGAAACGAGAGGCATTTTCAATGCTGGTGTTCCACTCATAACAGTTCCTTCAAAGCCCCATCGCACATCATTCTTTTTGGCTAACTCAGCTAGTTCTTGGTATGCTAAAGAAACGGGACCTTTATTGCTCATTACTACGTTTTTTTTACTTTCAAATGCCGTCTTACAATGATCGATAGCGGGTTGTCCAGTTTTTACATCAGTGAAAGTAATCTCCACAATGGTATCCGCATTACTCTCAAGGATTGTCTTAAAGCTGTCCCATCCCCTTATCAACCCAGGGGTTTCAGGGTAACTCTCCAGCTTTCCCGTTTCCTTAACAGCTTGTAATACTTGAGAGATATCCAACCCTTCAGGGTGATAAAGAGAGCCCTTCATGACATCGGAAATAGCAACAATTTTAGCATCAAAGCCAAGTTCACAGCGTAAAGACTCACCTTTATCTTGTAAAATTTCTGCCAACCCTTGGCCGACTACACCAAATCCAAGCAATGCAATTTTTTGTGTCATATCCCCATACCTCTTCCATTATTAATATCTTTATTTGCAGCTACCATTACTGGTAGTTGTGATTTCAAATGAGCAAAAGCTTGCTCTAAATCAGAAATAAGATCTTCCGTATCCTCAATTCCTACGGAGATACGAACCAAACCTTCCGGAATACCAAGAGCTTTGCGTTCTTCAAGAGTACATTCCACATGACTAGTCGTTCTTGCGGGTCCATATATAGTTTCTACAGCTCCAAGATTTCCGGCTTTATTTGCATATTGTAATTTTGGCAATAAAATTTTTATTGCATCCATCTCCCCTTTCAATACAAAACTTAATATTCCGCCGAAACCTCTCATCTGTTTCTTTGCAATATGGTGATGCGGATGCGTTTCTAACCCAGGATAATTGACCGCTTCTACAAGCTTTTGCTTTTGCAGATACTTTGCGATTTCCATTGCGCTCTTTTCTTGCTGACGTACTCGAAGTTTTAACGTTTTCATCCCTCTTAAAATAAGATAGGCTGACCAAGGATCCATCGTCGCTCCATTGATTTCTCGATAATGATAGACTTTTTTCATCAGTTCTTTGGAGCCGCATACCACACCGCCTAATGCATCAGCATGTCCGCTTAAGAATTTAGTGGCACTATGAATTACAATGTCAACTCCTAATTGAATCGGATTTTGATTAATGGGAGTAGCAAAAGTATTGTCTATGATGACCAATGCCCCCACCGATTTTCCGGCTCTTACCATTCTCTCAATATCAGTAATCTTCATCGTAGGATTGGTAGGAGACTCCAAATATAAAACCTTGCATCCTTTATCCACTTCAGCTTCAATTTCTTCATGATTTCCAGTGTTGCATAACTGAACATCTACATCCAAATTCGGTAAGAATTCAGTAAAGATTTTATTGGTTCCCCCATATGTGTCTTTAACCGATATAACCCGGTCTCCCGGTCTTAAAAATGTATATAGCGTACTACTAATAGCGGCCATTCCTGATGAGAAACCAATTGCTGCTTCAGCTCCCTCGAGGATTCTTACTTTTTCCTCCAGAGCTTGAACAGTAGGATTTGCCATGCGGTTGTATATATACCCATGCTTATTTCCAATGGCCACTTCATGCCACTCGTCTATGTCATCGTAATTGTAGGCTACACTTAGTACCACGGGAACTTGAGTTGCATTGTAAGCAAGAGATTCTTTTTCTCCTGCCCATACAGCCTTGGTACCGTCTCGTATATCGTTTTGCTTACTCATGTTCTCTCACCTCTAATTTTCATAGCTTTTTCAACTACATCTCTTTGTTGTTCGAATTTATATAATATATTGTATATTGTATATT
>NZ_JBHXAS010000200.1:0-5454 GCF_042727425.1 Peribacillus sp. NPDC060253 | reverse complement strand
AAGTAATTTATACAGCTGTTTTTTAATTAGTAGTCCTCCTTTTTGTCGATATTCATGCAGTTAACAATCCTCGGCTAAAAAAACATCTTGATAATAATACTTCTCCAATTAGGACTTGAACCCTTTAAAATGTAAAAGATTATTCATAAAATCTGACACAATCTAACAATTACCTACAAATTTATGTATTTCAAAACGCATGAAACCAATGTTTACAAGGTTGCGTTGCAATTGGACTAGTGGAGTATAACGTAAAGGTAGACTCTAAAAACTAAATATAAACCCAGCATTCGGTGCTGGGTTTAAGTCAGGATTTCATACTCTATTTAGAAATCCTTATTAGGTTATATCACTTTTCAATTTCAAGCGTCTTTATCATTTGTCTTAATGCTCCAAGGTGATAAGCCGAGTGGGCAATGGTAGCGTTGACATTTGTCAGCCAATTCTCTAAATCGATTGTATCGATCTCGGTCAAAAGAGTTACGTATTCCCTGTGTAATCCCTTCCTGATTTCCGACCATTTCTCCTCATCAACTTGAGTTATGGTCCAGCTAGCATCCCAATCCTTTTCAAAATCTACGCCACGTATCATTGTTCGAATTACCCATAAATAATAACGTGTATGGTCCGAGTGAGCAGCTATTGTGGAACCATTTATGGAAAGTGAAGCATCTTCTGCGGTTAAGCCCTCAAGTGTACCAAAAATACCTGTATTAGATCTTGAATCAGTATAATAACTCCCTCCATTTCCCGGCCCCTCAAACGTTTCTTTCAAAAGCGTTTTTATTGAACTCGCCCACGTCTCGCTCATCCCTATTCCCCCTCAAGAGTTTTAATCAACTTGCATTCTTTTATATTACACTAGAAAAATAGATAATCGTTTTGATTTTGTAAAATAAATCCAAACGCAATAAATTAATGAGTAACAAACTCATGTCAATACAAGGTGGAAAAACACTGAACTCTAAAAATTCAAGTAACCCTGTATATCAGGCGCAAATGAAAACTATAAAGGCCTTTTAATGCTGGGAACAGTTCAAACATTCCGTTAAAAGGGGAGAAGTTCACCTTCTTGGTCGCGTGTACGTAATGAACAATAAAAAAAGACCATTCCTTAAATTGATAAGGAATGGTCTTTTTTATCTGAATACATAAATTAAATCTGGAAAGTTAACAACGTAATGTAAAGGCTATAAATATTTTAGTAGCTTTTCAAACGCTCCTCCAGAGACAAAATTCTAAACCTTAGTTCTTGATTCGAATCTAAGCACCCTATTACAATCTGATTATCTTCCGTAATGGTGACATATCTGAAAGTTTCATCACCATGAATCTTTATTTTTGTTTCCAATGTTGTTTCCATTTTTGCAAAGACATGATCTGTGTACGTAAGCGGAAGAAAATCATCTAATCCTTCTTCAGGGCTACCAAGCCATTTAAACATGAAATCTTTCAATGAATATTGTTCTATCATAGATAAATGATCTTTGAAATTCAATTTGTCTATTGTTATCTCTTTCAACTTAACCACTCCTCAACAGTATATAAAGTTTATATCGATAAACTCCTAACATCAAGGGTATTCCAATGACAAAGGATTACATTTAGATTACTTGCTGACTAACTTGCTTACTAAATAGACCATCTTTACCGATAAATGGTTTAGAATTAAATGATGTAGTACACCAACCAAATAGATATCGACATTCCGTGGAATAACTTCCTTCGGGTTTTCATGTTAGGGTAGTTAATGTTTTATGTTTAAAGTATCCGTTCATCAAAATGATCATTTTTGTCAAAAACAGCCTCCGTTTAGTGAAGGAAACGGAGGCTGTTTGTCAATACATAAAATACTTTACACTAAACCTTATAACTTTTTATTTCCTTTAACACCATTTATAGAATAGCTCATGATAATATTTGCATTCAATGAGTGGTATACGGAACAGTACGTATTTTTCGATAACTGAATTGCACGGACCACTTTATCTTCAGGCAGTTCCCCCTCGAGGATATAGTGGATATGAAAGTCGGTAAACCGTTTTGGATGATTTTCTGCGCGTGATCCTTCAATTTCTATTTGAAAACCAGTTGTATCAAATCGCATTTTTTTTAATATCATTACAATATCAATTCCAGTACACCCCGCAAGTGAATGTAAAAGTAACTCTGTAGGTCTTGCTCCACTATTTGTTCCGCCTGATTCTTTGGCAGCATCCATCTTTATTTCATGCCCTGAGGGTGTTGTGCCAGAAAAGGCCATTTCCCCTTCCCATGTAATCATTGTCTTCATTAATGTCATTCCTCCCTTTCTAGTTGCCCGAATAAATCGTTAACATGTCTATTAAAAGTAATTAAGAATCGATTAGTCTTACATAATATTTCCCGCGATTTTTCTCTCCTTCAATCAGTGTTACATTTCAAGATCGTCATTTCATGAGGGCCGAAAAAAGGGATCTATACCTTCTATTCTTCCCACAAGCCCTTCTTAGTTAGTCATACTGATTTTGGTTTGTAAAATAGAAGAAACGATTTTCTGAATCATCATTTTATATTTCCTTGGAATCTTATAGCGATATCGTTTTCCAGTTTCATTCAACCGTTCCGTTCCTTTGCTTTCCTATTCCAAGGCTTTTTAAATCTTCATCTACCATGAAGTTTTATAGGTTCCGTTGCCCTTTACAGGAGTTTTATAGCTATTATTTTCGCCGTCTTGCCATGTAATATTCCCATTTTCATCTTTCATGACGAACTTGAATTCATAGTAACGATCTGCGGCTAAATGGAATGTTCCGCTCCAGCTGCCTTCTGGATTTTGAGTGAGCTTATATTCGTATTCTTCAGGCTTCCACCTGCCGATTTCCCCTCTATCACCAATCAAGTAAACACCATGATTCGGTTTGGCAGGTACATTTTCAACAGTGAATGTAACGGTTATCGATTTCCCTTCCAATTTATCTACCATCAGCTTGAACTCATCTGTTGGATTTCCATCTTCATCGAATAAATTAGACATTCTTAGGAAGGTAAAGGCTTCAAAATCATAGTTAAAAATCATTTCTGCAATATTATCAAAGCCCCCTTCATTATTGATCACCGGGAGTGCATTTTCTCCATTTAGAGAAATCCCTTTTTCATTAGCTAAATGAGCGATTTGGGTAACCAATGTTTTTGGAGCGCTATAATATGGTGCTGTATGTGCGTTTTGATCTCCCATTTCCAAACAAGTGAATGTAAGGGCCATATTTGACTTCTTAAATTGATCAAGTAGTTGGGAATAGTTATAGTACCCAGCACTATACTCAGCTGAGTGCGGCATGAGCGGATCATTCATTTTCCAATGGACACCTGAGATCTTAGCGCCAATTGGTACGTTAAAGACTTCATCAAAATGTTTATGGGCAAATTTCGAGATTTTTGAAAGGTGCTTTTCAAGAGTACCTTGATACCACTGCATAAAGTCGTTACCGAATTGTGTGTCGATTGCTCCACCTCTAGTGAAAAACTCATCCCCATTAATAGGTGGTTGAATCTCATTCCAGTTTTTATACTTTTTGCCCCAAGATGCATTTAGTTTTTTTATAGTTGAATATTTTTCTTTCATGGCAAGCCTGAAATCCCGTTTTGCACCCTCCGTATAAACTTGAAGCTGTCCCCTTTCAGGGTATTCCCAACCATCTGCATTTTGATAAGAAGGATATCTTAGTTCTCCTGCTGGACCTGCACTAAGATATATTTTAACGATTAGATCTTTTTTATCAGCAAAGTTCTTTGCAAATGATTTGTACAATTCGTCATATTGAACGGCTGTACCTTCCCACCAAGGTGCAAGTACTTCTTTATTCCAATAACCTTTTTCACTCTTGAAGGCCATGTTTTCGGCAGTGTCTTTATTCCAGAGCCAACTTGGGATAGGATAGTTGCAATCATCCCCCACATTACCGCCACATTGATGCGTAGATAAAATGGGCACCCATTTTAAACCGGAAGCTTCCACTACTTCCCCATACTTTTTATAATAGGACCAATCAAACTGATTATCCTTTTTACTTTCGACCATTCCCCACCATATATCTGTTGTTATTGCATATACTCCATGTTCCTTCAATTGAACCAACTCTGCTTTAAATGCATCCCAATCTGTTATTTCGCCCAATGGGGCCATCACATAAAGCCTGTAATCTGGTTTTACTTCTGCAATTACAGGTGAAGTACTTGATGAAGGAACAAAATACAGCATAAAGGTAACAACACCTATAGATAATTTTTTCAAAAAAAAACACCTCTTCCCCATACTGATAGTAGAAACCGAGACTAAATTAAAATTCAAAACATAGGGGTCATGTTGCAAAAGCGTTTCCTTCTTTATAAAAAAGTTGTTCCTATAAAAAAAGTATATTTCACTTGGAAATATTTATCAATTAATAGTGGGGTTTTCTTCAAATTTCCTTCGCAGTGTAATTGCAAGCAGGCTTCCCATTTGTTCATTTGGATGCTCACTTCTCAAAAAAATAAAAAGGGCTATCCATTTCAGAATGTAGACAATTTAAACGTTAATTTCCCCTCCAGGCACTCGCTTTCCGCGGACGATCTCCCGTAGACACGCTTTTCTAAGCAGGAGTCTCGCACCTTCCGCTCCAATCAACTTGTTTATAAATTTAGATAGAACCTCTTTTGCTTTCAGTCTTTTTTGTTTTAAAATGAAAGTAAAAAAACTTGAGGTGATGAGGATGCTTTCTAAACATGATTCTATTCAGCGAGATCAACTTGAAGTGATTACTTTTGAACAATTGGTTCCAGTGAATCACTTGGATCGAAAAAATGGAGGCGGCCATTGACTTCTCTTTCATTTATGATTTGGTAAAAGATATGTATTCTGAGGTAGGACGCCTTCAAGATGAAATAAATCAAGATCGTGAAAACCATGAAAAAAAGCCTTTTCCACCAGATAAATTTGATAAGGTAGAAAACAAAGCAATTAAAAAAAGTAAAACAGATCTTGAGAGTGGCTATTATGTGGGAGATGAAGGAACAAAACAGTTTGCCTATTCATTCCACTCGACCGCAGACCGCAACGGTTTTGTATTAAGAACGATTGTAACACTGGGTAATACACATGACAGTCATATCTTAGAACACTGTTGAACAAGTGATTGAGAAGGTTGGAAAACCGGAAGCAGTTGCCGCAGATGCAGCTTATAAAACGCCAGCGATTACTAGCTTCCTATTAAGCAAAGAAATCACCTGCTTTCCCCTATACACGTCCTCGCAAAAAAAAGGATACTTTCGCAAACATGACTATGTTTACGATGAACACTTTGATGGTTACCATTGCCCTTCCGGCTAAAATTCTAAAGGGATTTCAAAAGGGGTTCGGAATTTTTTAATTCCGAACCCCTTTTGTCTACAAACTGAAATGGGTAGTCCTTAAAAGGGCTATCCATGTTCCCGATC
>NZ_JBHXAS010000199.1:0-5454 GCF_042727425.1 Peribacillus sp. NPDC060253 | reverse complement strand
GTATAATAATAAAGAAAGATATTTTTTTACGGATTAGGTGACGAAAATATGAAGCTAATCATTGCGGAGAAACCAGATCAAGGTTCAACGCTAGCAGCTCAATTTAAAACGAAGAAACAGCAAGGCTATATAGAAATTTTGCCTAATGAACTTTTCCCCGATGGTGCTTATGTAACATGGGCTGTCGGACATTTATGTCAACTTGTATCGCCGGAAACGTACGATTCCAAATGGAAAAAATGGTCGATGGATACATTGCCGATGATTCCTGAGAGATTCCAATATGAAGTGACCCGGCAAAAGGCGAAGCAATTCAATGTTGTGAAGACTTTGCTTAGGAAACCCGATGTCGATGAAATCATCCATGCCGGCGATGCCGGGCGTGAAGGAGAATTGATTGTCCGAAACATCGTCAATCTATGCAGCGTCAATAAACCGATGAAACGTTTATGGATTTCCTCTTTGACCCCAAAATCCATTTATGAGGGATTCCAAAATCTGATGAGCGAAGAAAAAACAAGGCCACTTTATCATGAAGCGTATACGAGAGCTTGTGCAGACTGGGTTGTGGGCATGAATGCATCCCGAGCGTATAGCATCTTATTGAAACAAAGGGGCGTTTCGGATGTATTTTCAGCTGGCAGGGTTCAGACACCTACCCTCGCTTTGATCGTGAAGCGGGAAATGGAAATTGAGCAGTTCAAGTCTGAACCGTTCTGGGAAGTGTTCGCTGATTTCAAGATGGATGGAAAGAAATATCAGGGGAAATGGCAGCAGAACAATGATTCGAGGATCAAGACAAAAGAACTGGCTGAAAAAATAGCCGCCTTTTGCAAGGGTAAGGAAGCCGAAATTGCAGAAATGGCTACAGAGAGAAAAGAGTTTCAGCCCCCTTTATTATTTAATCTTTCCTCATTGCAAGCAACAGTAAATAAGATTTATAAATATTCACCGAAACAGACACTTGATATTGTCCAAAGTTTATATCAAAAAGGGATCGTTTCTTATCCACGTTCCGACTCCAATTATGTGACTGAGGGAGAAGCCGAGACATTTCCCGATATATTGCAAAAACTAAGTGGCTTTTCTGAATATGAATCACTTTTCCCTGTGCCTCAACCTAGTATCATCAATAATAAACGCTTTGTAAATGAAAAAAAAGTGACGGATCACTATGCCATTATCCCGACGGAGCAGGTTACCGACCCAAAGCGACTTTCCGCTGAAGAACGGAATATTTATGACTTGATAGTACGGCGGTTGATTGCGGCTCATTATGAGAAAGCCATTTTTGATTACACAACCATTAAAACACTCGTCGATAAGCGGGCAGAATTCATTTCAAAAGGGAAGCAACAGATTCAAGAGGGATGGCGCAAAGTGATTTTCCAAAATGACAAGGATGATGATGATGTCCTTTTGCCGTCCGTTTCACAAGGAGATACTGGAAAGGTCGCCAATTTAAAGGTGAAAGAAGGTAAGACCCAGCCTCCAAAGCGCTATACAGAGGGCCAGTTGATCACCTTGATGAAAACGGCGGGAAAACATCTGGATAATGAAGAATTGGAAAAGGTGCTGATGAAAACCGAGGGCCTTGGTACCGAAGCAACCCGAGCTGGTATCATTACCATGCTCAAAGATCGCAAGTACATTAATGTCAAAAAAAATCAGGTGTTTGCGACAGATAAAGGGAAAGTGCTGATTACGGCCATTGGGGAGAAAATCCTGGCTTCACCTGAAATGACAGCTAAATGGGAAAAGCGTTTAAGGGAAATTGGTGAAGGAAAGGCTTCAGCCGGTGTTTTTATGGAAGCTGTTAAAAAGATGTCAGCAAAAATTATCAGTGATGCCGTGGAGTCATCGGAAAGCTGGGATTTTCAGGGGCTTGATACCGAATCGATTCAAAGGAGCGGCTCTAAAAAGAGAAGCGCAGCATCAGTGGGCAACTGTAAGCTATGCGGTTCTAAGATTGTCGATAAAGGGGAATTCTACGGATGTGTGAGTTATCAAAAAACGAAGTGTAACTTTACGATTTCCAAAAAAATCCTCAATAAGAAAATCAGCCAAGCCAATATTAAAAAGCTGTTGGCGAGTGGGGAAACGGATTTGATAAGCGGATTTAAAAAAGGAGAAAAGACCTTTGATGCCATTTTATCTTGGTCCGATTCCGAAAAGAAGATCAGTTTTACATTCCCGACAGAAGAAGCCATTAAACAAACATGAGAAGAAACTTCATTAAAAGGCGCCCTGAGACGATATCTGCTTGTTTCGGGGCCGCTTATATAGTAAAATTTTTAGATATGCGTTTGAATGGGAGGTATCCGAATGCCTACACCGAGCATGGAGGATTACATAGAACAAATTTATTTACTTATTGAAGAAAAAGGGTATGCAAGGGTTTCTGATATTGCCGAAAATCTTTCCGTCCATCCATCTTCTGTTACAAAAATGGTTCAAAAACTGGATCATGAAAAATATTTGATATATGAAAAGTATAGAGGTCTCGTTTTAACTGCAAATGGGAAAAAAGTTGGTAAAAGGCTCGTATACCGTCATGAACTTTTAGAACAGATGCTAAGATTGATTGGGGTCAAGGAAGAAAATATCTATCAAGATGTTGAGGGGATTGAACATCACCTTAGTTGGAATGCCATTGATAGGATTGGGGACCTTGTTGAGTTCTTTGAGGAAAATCCTGATCGTGTCGAGGATTTACGCAAGATACAAAAAAGAAATGAAGAAAATTCAAAATAAGCTGCCACTGGCAGTTTTTTTTATTTGTATTAATAGGATAAAATCATATGCTTTCTAGAACTCGGCATTCATCATTTTACCACACACGTTGTTTAAAGGAGGACGGCACAAAAGTCGTTTAAAAAAGGATTTATTAAGTAAGAGCAGAATAGTTATATGAAGCCCCCTTATTTGGAAAATGGGTGTTTTAGTTGAACGTTAACGGGAACGGGTTAGGCCCCCTTGTTATTTCTGTGATTGTTTCAGTTACTTATATAAATAGGGGTTAAATGGGAGGATGATTGCCTGATGAATTTACATACTTGGCATAAAGAAACGGAAAAGGAATGGGATGCCTTTGCGCCTATATGGGTGAAGAATTCGCAAGAAATGTGGGAAACAGGCAGCCGAAAAAGTATTATCCCGTTTTTCTCTGAATATGTACCACTTGGATTGAAAGTGGCTGACATTGGCTGTGGGGATGGAATGGGTTCCTTAAAACTAGCCCAAGCAGGATTTGAAGTGACTGGCGTCGATTTATCCAATGTCATGATTGAATTTGCAAAAGGGAAAACGGCTCAACACCCTAATCTATCTTTTATTCAAGGAGATTTTAATAATCTCCCATTCAAGGATGAAGAAATGGATGCGGCAATGGTCATTAATTCTTTGGAATATACGGGTGAACCATTAACCGTGATGAAGGAAATTCAACGGGTAATAAAGCCTGGGGGTTATGCCTGTTTTGCCATACTTGGTCCGACAGCGGAACCTCGGAAAAAATTCAGTTTTCAACGATTATTAGGGGACCAAGTGATCATGAATACCATGCAACCTTGGGAATTTGAAAAAATGGCAGCTGAAACGGGATGGAAAGCGATCGCTGAGACCGGCGTTGCGAAGAGAGGAGTGGACTACAAAAAATTAGGACATTTTTCAAAGGAATTAAAGCAAGCTGTATCGTTCATGTGGCTGTTCCTCCTTCAAAAGGATGGTGCTCAGTGATGGAGAAGTATCAAATCGATCAATTCGTTGAAAAGACGAAACAGCAGGATAAAGGGCAAGGCTTGTTTGAGCTTGAAACGGAACGGATACTGGAAATTAATCTTGAACAACAAATCTGGGCAAAAATGGGGACGATGGTTTCTTATCGGGGCCATATTAAATTCGAGCGGGAAGGAATCTTGGAGCATGGTTTGGGTAAACTGTTCAAAAAAGCCTTAACTGGTGAGGGTGCATCCTTAATGAAGGCAACCGGAAACGGCAAACTGTATGTCGCGGATCAAGGGAAGAAGATTTCAATCATACAATTAAATGGGGAATCGATCTGTGTGAACGGGAACGATTTACTCGCCTTTGAGCCGAGTATTCAATGGGATATAAAAATGATGCGGCGCATTGCCGGGTTATTGGCGGGTGGATTGTTCAATGTAAGGCTCGAGGGGAGAGGGATGGTCGCCTTCACTTCCCATTATGAGCCGCTCACATTAATGGTGGAACCCGGAAATCCAGTGTATACGGACCCGAATGCCACTGTGGCTTGGTCAGGGGAACTGCAGCCTGAATTCGTAACGGATGTTTCATTAAAGTCGTTTTTTGGAAGGGGAAGCGGTGAATCTGTACAAATGAAATTTCAGGGTAAGGGATTTGTGGTCGTCCAACCTTTTGAAGAAGTCTACTTCGGTAATAAAGAGTCATGAAACAAAAAACCTGAGGCACTCAGGTTTTTTGTTTCCCATGGCTATTCGTACTACTCATTTAAAAGAGTAACTTTATTTTCCTTACCCTTTCAATCCCACTCATATGGGGTCGATTGGTACACATAATAGTTAAGCCAATTCGAGAACATCAGGCTGCAATGACTCTTCCAGCGATGAAGAGGTACTCTGGTTGGATCATTTTCAGGATAATAATTTTCTGGAAGTTGTGTATGGATTCCACGTTCCCTATCGCGCTTATATTCTTCACCGAGGGTATCGGCATCGTACTCGAAATGACCGGTCACCATAATTCTTTTACCATCAACTGAAGCGGCCATCAATACCCCTGCTTGATTTGATTGTGCCAAAATCTTCAATTCTGGATGGTTCACTAATTTTTGATAGTCAATATCCGTATAGCGCGAATGAGGAGCCATGAAATAGTCATCGAATCCGCGGACTAGATTTTCATTTGGTTCAAGTACCTCATGAGTGTATATGCCGAAGCATTTCTCTGGCAGTTCGTATTTGCCTATTCCATAATGATGGTAAAGGGCTGCTTGAGCTCCCCAACAGATATGTAAGGTCGATGTGACATTTTCAGCGGACCAGTTCATGATACTCTGCAGTTCTTCCCAATAGTTAACGTCTGTAAATTCCAGTTTCTCCACTGGAGCGCCTGTAATGATCATGCCGTCATATCTCTTTGTGCGAATATCATCAAATGATTTATAAAATTGATCCAAATGAAATTTACTTGTGTTTTTCGATTCATGTGTGCTCAAGCGCAGGAATGATATATTTACTTGAATGGGAGTATTGCCAAGAAAGCGCAGTAACTGAGCCTCTGTTTTTTCTTTCTCGGGCATAAGGTTTAAAATCAATATATTCAATGGGCGGATTTCCTGATTGGTAGCCCTTTCCTCATCCATTACGAAGATATTTTCCTGTTCTAAAATCTCTTTAGCTGGCAGTTGCTCCGGAATTCTGATTGGCATGATTAGCCTCCTTCTCCAAAAAC
>NZ_JBHXAS010000198.1:0-5504 GCF_042727425.1 Peribacillus sp. NPDC060253 | reverse complement strand
ATCTTAAAAACAGGAGAACCTTATCATGAACTAGGCTCAAATTACCTTGAAGAAAAACAAAATAACAAAGAATTAAAAATGATCGAATACCTAAAAAAGAAAGGCTATAAAATTGCTCCATCTGAACAACAAACTGCATAACCAGTTAAAATAACGCAATAGTTCATTACCCCCATCAAAAAAAATGAGAATATGGAGGGTTTATTTTAGCATGGCTTTTTTACTAATGTATTTTCATACAAAAAAGCTGCCATAAAGACAGCTCCGATCTTCAGCTTCCGCACGTGTTAGTTTAAGTACATTTTTTCGTAATCTTTTTTAACTAAATTAGCACCCGTTGGTCAGAATATGATTTTTTATCACGGAAAGAAAAGCAAAATGTTCCTTCCGCTGTCCTCCTTCAGAATGAACGTACATCATCTGTCGGCGAGAACCTATTGATGCTACACTTTTTCTGAGGTCTTTCGTTTCATTAAAATCTCATTTTCGTACCTATCTCCCCAATCTCGCATGAGGTAGATAATAGGTTTTAATGTTTCCCCAAATGCAGTAAGAGAATATTCGACTTTTGGAGGAATCTCTCGATATATTTCACGATATACAATACCATCTTGTTCCAATTCCCGAAGTTGTAATGTTAACATACGTTTTGTGGTATAGGGCATAAGTTTCCCTAACTCGTTAAAACGTTTAGGTCCGGAAATTAAGTTATATAATATGATTCCTTTCCATTTGCCGCCTATCACATCTACTGTAATGGCAACAGGGCAAGCTGTGGTATCAGGACACATTTCTGTTTTAAAGTCCTTCATAGTAACACCCCAATTTTTTTAAGTATCAAATTGTATACTATATTACAAATTTTATCCTATTCCACAAAATTGTGCGTACTTTTAAAATTATAATATATAAAGTATCATTGATTTTGCAAGTAAAGACTAAATATTCCCTCTCTTTGGACTATTCACCATTACAGATGTTACGTAAAAAAATCCGATAAGAATGTCACTAGCTGGCACAGCATTGGATTGGTACCAGATCATCTCATAACAAGGAATCACTTTTATGATCGTTTCGAGGGGAGGGTAATAGATTGTTTTCGGGGATATTATTTACCATTATATAAGCATCTGGAGCTGTTTCTGTTAAATTTGGTCTTCTGTCATCCCCTCCATTTACCATAGGAACCATCCGGTTTCTTTTTACAGGTATTTACGATTTAATAAATCACCTAGACATAGATTAGAGTAGCAGCTTGGATCATCAAGGTCAAAGGGAAGTAAACGCAGGTTATATTAGCTTTTTTCTTAGCACATACCAATCATTCTGACCATCAATAGGTAATGAGATATTTCCCCATTTTTAGGCAAATAAAAAGGAGTGACTACTATGAAATCACAAATTATTCAATCTTTTGGTGAACCATCCGCATTTCAATATAAAGAGATTTCAAAACCTGAACTGATACCTGGACATGTACTTATTCAAGTAAAGGCTACAAGTGTAAATCCTATTGATACGAAAGTCCGTGCTGGTGCAGTTCCAGCCGTTGCACCTGAGTTTCCAGCAGTATTACACGGAGATGTGTCAGGGGTGGTATCTGCAGTGGGTGAAGGAGTAACCGAATTTAAAATGGGCGATGAAGTGTTTGGATGCGCCGGTGGATTTAGAGGGACTGGCGGAGCACTTGCAGAGTTTATGCTTGCAGATGCCGATTTACTTGCTCATAAGCCGAAGAATTTGACGATGGAAGAAGCCGCAGCTTTACCATTAGTATCCATAACCGCTTGGGAAGCATTATTTAATCGTGCTAGGCTCATACCTGGACAAAATATATTGATCCATGGTGCCACCGGTGGTGTAGGACACATCGCCATTCAACTAGCCAAATGGGGAGGAGCGACAGTCTATACAACTGCCTCTTCGCAAGAGAAGCTGGAGATTGGCACACGCCTTGGTGCTGATATAACGATTAATTATCGAGAAGAAAGCGTTCTTGACTATGTACAAAAATATACAAACGGAAAAGGATTTGACGTCGTGTTTGACACGGTAGGGGGTGAAAACCTTGATCGCTCTTTTGAGGCAGCAGCAGTCCATGGAACAGTAACAGCCATTGCTGCTCGTTCGACTCATGACCTCTCCCCCGTGCATTCAAAGGGACTTTCTCTTCATGTTACCTTTATGTTGTTGAAGATATTAAACAAGGACATGCATAAACATCATGGAGAAATTTTGAAGAAGGTTGCTAGGCTGGTTGAAGAAGGGAACCTGCGTCCGCTTTTGGATTCAAACATTTTTACGTTTGATGAAGTCTCAAAAGCCCATGAGTATATGGAGTCAGGCAAGGCGATAGGAAAAATTGTTTTGAAAAATAGCTGGTAATATTATTGCAAATATGAAATGCCTCAACAATTTTACGTTCATTTAAAAGTAGATGGTCCATAGAATCTCTATAAGATTCTCTATGTACCGTCTGCTTTTATTTTTAATTACCATGAAAACCAACAGGGCATAGGCAACTTTAAGATCATTTGAAACCACGACCTTTAGCTCTATAAGAAAAAAGAGCTACCGAAGCAACTCCCTTATTGAAGTAAAGCACCCTTTAATCAATTTTCTCTTTATTAATTTTCAGTATCTCCTTTAATGTAGCATGAATATTTTGAAGGCTAATTAATATCAATCCTAGCATAATAAATGTTACTACTTCCCCTGTAACTATAGAGATTATTGCTATTATAAGAGCATATAAGCCATAAAGCCAACCTTGCATTTTATATCACCTCACCGTGTTTTATTTTACCATTATTTCTTAAAATATCCTGGTCTGATAGTTACAAAAAGAAAAAGCTGCCTTAAGCAGCTTTGATCCTCAGTTCATACACCTTTTAGTTCATTTCAAAATCTTGCTTTCTTGGATAAATTTCTATTACTAAATGTTTGATATATAAAAAGGGAACGCCTGCAAACCAGGAAGTTCCCTTTTTATTTCGTAAGATAAAATTTTCACAATGAAACAACGATAGATAAAATAGGATGCGGCAGCTTTTTTCAACCGCCACCTGTTACATGACAAACAGGAGTTGCATGGAATGAATATGGCTGGCACTAGCCCTACGACTAAAAAATTTGTATTCGTAGCACCAAAAAGGAAAAATCACAATAAAACTCCAGGATCAATAAAAACTCTTAGACAACCTAACCAGTATAAACACTTTCACATGTCCCAGCTATTGGTTCATAATAACAATGATTTTTATACTGACCAGCAAAAGGTTGGTTATACCACGTTGGAGGGCATGGTGCATATGGATTAAAATACCAAAGAGCATATTTCCCTGGATGTTCTCTCCAATAATCCAAATTCTGTTTTGCTAATCTTTTTTCAGCAGTTCTCGCTCTTTGATAAAATACATTACCTTTTTGAACAGCTTCAAAAGAATAATTTCCTCCTTGTACGTGATAAATGACTTGTGGAATTGATCTTAACTCTTTAAAGTCCAAACAATCTGCTTTAAGACGATTAACAATCACATTTCCAACATATAACATCCCTTGTAATCCTTCACCTTCGGCTTCTGCTCTCATCATCCTTGCCATTAAGTCCACGTCTGAACTTCGATAACTTACTCTTGGCATTTTTTCACCCCAAAAATATAGTATGAAAAAAAGCCTACATTAATGTCATTGTTTATAAAATAAGGATGCTGAGTTTTTAAGTTAAATGAAAACTCTGGCATTGTTTTTATACCCTTTATTCAACTAAACTGCACCGTTAGTGCCATTAGAAAAAGGCTGCCTAAGCAACCTGCCTTCTTTATTGAAGTAATATACCTTTTAGTTGTAAAGCCATGGACTTTACATGCCCCTACTTAACTTTTTCATGCGTACGGGTCAGATATTTTCGGGATACAGCATTAAAATATCCTACATCAATAATTGCTACTTCTCCTTTATAAGGGCATTGAATGTGCGTCAGCTGATGTGATTCATTGATGATGACCAAGTCTATTGCGTCCAATTCTTTTTTGCAACACGAACATTTTACAGGTAGTAAGTTTTCTTTTTCCATTAAAGAAGCCCCCTTTTGATAAAGTAGGTATTCTTCATGTCTAGTCACTAATCCTACCTGTTCACACAACCGTCAAAAATTCCCTTTTTCCATTACATATTCAGTTAGTGTCTACATAGCTTATTCAACTAACTTAACGCGATAGCTGAATAAAAAAAAAGCTGCCTTAAAGACAGCTCCTAACTTCAGCTAACGGACCGTTAGTTCATGAAGGAATGATTCAAAACTCAACTATATTTCTCTCTTTTTATTGCGATGTCCCCTGTAACATATTAAAAAGTCGGCTCATTTATTTATGAACATTTTCATTTTTGGTTAGTGAAAATGCTGGCATATCCTACTGAACAGCATTACACAATCGACCGATATTCTCGACTTCAACAACGACCTCATCCCCCGACTTGATCGGGCAGCTGCCAGATGGTGAACCCGTTGCCAAAATGTCACCGGGCTCCAGTGTCATTACCTGTGAAAGCCAGCTGATTAAATACGGAATACTTAGAGACATTTCATTGGTATTCCCGTCTTGGACAACACGGCCGTTTAAAGTGGTCACAATCCGCAAATTTGTAGGATCTACCCCGGTAACGATGCACGGTCCCAAAGGTCCGAATGTATCAAATCCTTTGCCCCGCGTAAACTGTGGATCTTTTTTTGTAAGATCTCTTGCTGTGACGTCATTAAATATCGTGCAACCAAACACATAATCAAGCGCATCCTCTTCTTTAATGTTTTTTCCGCGCTTTCCAATGACTAGGGCTACTTCACCTTCAAGCTCCACTTGGTTGGATAGATCGTTTGGAGGAAGGATAATTTTCTCCTTGTCTGCAATAAGCGCAGATAATGGCTTTAAGAATAGAAATGGTTCTACAAGGTTTGCCTCTCCCCCTGTTTCCTTCGCATGACCTGCATATGTCCAACCGAAATTAACCACTTTAGAAGGTTTTACAGGTTCTAAAATTTTCACGTCACTATATTTTACCTTTACCCCGTCATACTCTATTTCCTTGTTGACAAGTTCAGCAAAACTGCTAGAGAGTTGTAAAATTATATCATCATCCTCAACAATACCGTAATGTATATTGCCTTGTTGATTCTGATAGCGAACTATTTTTTGTGTTTTTTGTAGCACATGCATGATGAATAAACTCCTTTGATAAATAAGGTATACTAACCTCAGATAATATAAAATTCGGGTCTCCACATAATCGCGAGCGAAGACTTCCAACTCCATTATAACCGATAAGGTCAATGGAAATAAAATTTAGCTTCCCGATACCATTAATTCCCTTTTATATAAAGAAGATAAATTAAATAAAAAAAGAACTGTATGGATGAAGTGAACCCAAAAAGTTAGACACTTTATTTAATTAGGCAGCCTTGAGGGCATGAATCCGGTAATCTACCGGGCTCATGCCTTTTAATTTTA
>NZ_JBHXAS010000197.1:0-5512 GCF_042727425.1 Peribacillus sp. NPDC060253 | reverse complement strand
TCAGACTTAAACTGAACCGCCGTATACCGAACGGTACGTACGGTGGTGTGAGAGGTCGGAGGCTAGGCGCCTCCTCCTACTCGATTTTATGCAACTATCGGGGCAGGATAGTTGAACAATGACTTGAAGGGGATAAGATAAAAAATCCTTTATAGCTGATTAAGTGACTCGTTTATAATAGTATCGGTTTAAAATAAAGATGTACTGTTTATAAGAAAGTCGTACCGTTTTGAAACAGATTTAACCGTTTATATGTGGATTTTTAATAATGTAGGAATTTTATTGTAAGCAAACGGGCTAGTTTGCTTACAATAAAGAGGAAAAGCTATTAAGCAATCGAGAAGAAATCTTTAGGAGACATATGTGATAAAATTAGGAAAAAGGAGGTATGAGATATGAAAATCCATAGAATAGATCATGTGGGTATAATCGTCAATGATCTTCCTGCCGTGAAAGCGTTTTTTCTTGACTTTGGCCTTGAAATGCTGGGGGAAGGAAAAGTGGAAGGCGAGTGGGTGGAGCGGATGGAGCGGATAATAGGGCTTCAAGACGTTAAAGAGGAAGTTGTAATGTCGCGAACGCCAGACGGTGACGCAAATATAGAACTAGTAATGTTGCGAACGCCAGACGGTGACGCAAATATAGAACTAGTAAAATTTCACACGCCATCAGATGAAAATGGCATACAGCGTCCTTTAGCAAATACTCTGGGTATCCAGCATATTGCCTTTGCTGTTGAAGATATTGAAGCCCTTGTTACCAAATTGACAAAGACAGGCGCAGGACTTATTGGTGAGATACAAAACTACGAAAACGCTTATAAATTATGCTTCGTTCGTGGGCCAGAAGGAATTATTTTGGAGCTGGCTGAGGAAATCAAATAAATATTGAGGGGGACTTTGAATTGATTTCGATCTCCAACTTGGTATTCAAACTGGTACTAACGTAAAAAAACAACTTTGTTGCATTGAACATCAATCATATTGTCGGTATCCATTTAAAAGACGTTGTAGAGCTAAGCAAACGGGCGCTTTAATGAAATTTAACTAAAGCCTAATTTCTAGGTGTTAAAAGCGAGAAATTAGACTTTTTTTTATATTTGGATTTCCTTACCGTTGTAAACCCGTATTTTCCTGATGTTACTCTCTTAGCGTATGTTTTCCGCGTTTTGTTGGTAGGACTCTTATATGGAAATATTTGAAAGGATGTACTAAGATGAGTGCGATGATATTAACCTTAATTGGGGGCATTTTCGCTACCATCTGAGGTTCATTAACAAAGTGAAGTTAGAGGAGGTTAAAATGGAGAAGCAGGCTGTTTTATTTCATTCTTTGGAGGGTGAAAAAATCTACTTCAAAGCACTAAGGGGTGAGGATGTTCAAGAGATACATCATTATGCGTCAGATCAAGAAGTTTCACGATTTATTGGCTGGAATTTGATGAATACTTCGGAGGAAACTCGTCAGTTCATTGAAATAATGTTAGAACGTGAGTCGGCAGGTACTCATTTATATTCCTCCATTGTTGAAAAATTAACTCAAACAATTATAGGGACAGCCATGATTTTCAATTTTGACCAAGGAGCAAACAAAGCAGAAATTGGTTATGTGTTGCATAAACATCATTGGGGTAAGGGATATGGCACAGAGATTGTTGCATTGATGAGTGATTTTGCATTTAAATCACTTAATCTTCATAAACTCCATGCTATGGTAGTGGATGCCAATATTGGTTCTGCACGGATACTTGAAAAGAACAGGTATGAGTTAGAAGGACGATTAAAGGAGCACTTTTTTATAGAGGATAAGTATTATGATGCCTTACTTTTTGGCAAAATTACTAACCTGGAAACTTAGCGTTCTTATACAATAAAATTTAGTCCATTCTTATTCAATTAAAGGGCCAGATTGCGAAGGAAGAATTGCTGACTTTACAAAAGGTAAATTAGTTAAGGACAAATAGTGGTGAACCGAAAAGAGGGTGCTTTTGAGTGGAACTATTATTTGGAATTTAATGCATAAGATTGGACCCAATGCCTATTTCAAACGTAAGAAATGTAAAAGACTTAAGGTTGGGAGGCATAAGTATGAGGCAGCTTTATATAAAGCAGAAGGTATTCAGTCTTAGCGGGAAATTTACAGTAAAGGATCAGCAGGAGAAGGATATATATTACGTGGAGGGAAGTTTTATGCAAGTTCCAAAGACTTTCTCCATTATGAATACAGGAAGAAATGAAGTAGCACTCATTACGAAAAAGGTGTTCAGCTTTTTACCAAAGTTTTTGGTTGAGGTGAATGGTCGAGAGGTATTAACAATAAAGAAGGAATTTTCCTTCTTAAAAGCACGATATACAATTGATGCGGCAGGCATTGAAGTACATGGTAATTGGTGGGATATGGATTTTCAAGTTTTACAGCATGGTAAAATCGTAGGTAAAGTGGGCAAGGAGTGGTTCACTTGGGGCGATAGCTACAAGGTTCAAATAATAGATGAAGAGATGGAAACCATTATTATTGCACTCGTTGTTGCAATTGATTGTGTAAAGGCTGATCAAGCAGCTGCTTCCTCAGCAGCGTCGATTTAAAGTAGAAGTGTAAAATTAAAAGGCTGACAGTTTTTAAAAAATCACTGCTTGAATAGGTGCGGTGAACCGTATCATAAATAAATGACAAGGCCATTTGGTACCAAGGTTTTATATTCGTTCTTCAGTAATCGGGCGCATTTCTTGAGTAAAGAAAGTGCCTTTTTTCTTGTATTTCAAGGGTTCACATGGTTCTATAATTGGTTATTGTCTGCGATGGTTTAATAACTTGCGTATAAAAAATTCTCTCCTTGAACATAATAATATCTAGATTAATTGATTTATAACATGGGAGAGTGAATGAAAAATGTTTTTATCAGAAGCCTGGGAAAAGTATCAACTAGATAAAAAAATTGAGAGATATTCGCCTTTTACATTAAAAACATATTGTTTTTCAATATAATCTCTTATTACGATTTTTCGGTGATATTGATATGGATGAACTTTCTACAGAGAAATTAAAAGGGTATCTAATACAGGCGGGCGAACACTTAAAGCCTTCTAGTTTAGGTCACAGGATTCGTTGTATTAAATCACTATTCAAATGGACACATGATGAAGGGTTTATTCCTAAAAACCCTGCGGCTAAGGCATGACTTTTTAAATTCGCGCACTTTCTACATTGTCACGATCTATAGGAAGGGGTCCTACCATGGCGGGACCCCATAATGTATTTTAACGGAAGTACGAAAAACAAAAACCCCTTGCCGCACAAGGGGTTTTTGCGTAGGGAAATAAAATCGATAGGCACCAGAATTTATTTTGTTTGATTATGTATTCTTGATTTATGGCCTCTTGTCTATACATTGTTTTCATACCAACATATTTTATAGTAAGAGTGTTAAAAGGAGGGGATTTGAATGTTTTTTTGTGATAGAAGACGCCGTTGTGATCGATTTGATCATTGTGACAGATTCGATCGTAGAAGAAGGTGTTTTTGGTGATTTAACCCTCTAACTCAAATTACAAGCTCTGGTTGAGCTAATGACTGATCTAAAATCCTTCAAAAAAACTACCTGATATAATTATCTCGGTAGCTCTGGATGAACACCTATTTCACAGCTTAATCCTGTTCTTGGATAGTTATCTAATACCTCTTGCAAATGACGTTTCACGTCATCTATATTTATTTCACTTAGCAGGCACTTCTGTGTCTGTTACATATTTTTTAGAATACCTTTTTCAACGAACTGGCCAGTTCGTTGAAGAACCTAATCAATTAGTTTACATAAGAGATCTTAGAAGAAGTAACCAATTAAAATTCATTCGTAAAGGTACACTTTTACGAACTTTTTTTGATTGTTACTTCTTTAAAATAGAGTCTATTAAACAATGCTTTTGATTTTTCTTCTTCAACTAAAGGGGCAGTTTAGTAGTAGAAACTTTTATAAAAGTTATTCGTAAAGATATGAAGAGGAATTAACATTACATAGAGGTGATTTAGTTATGTTATGGGATAAACCCAAATGTACTATTTGTGATAAAGAGATTAAGGGAGATGACGTTATTTTTGTAAAAATGCGTTATCCAAAGCGAAAAGGTTTTACTGAAATAAAAGCATATATAAGAAACGAAGGTAAATTCATTTGTGAAGACTGTTTTAATAATAAATCCTACTAAATACTAATCAACTAACAGGTGCTTTACTTCAATAAGGAAGGTTGCTCTGGAACTCTTTTCATCAGGAACTATCGAGGCAAGTTAGTGAGAAGGAAGTACAAAGAGTATAAGGAATAACAAAAAACAAAAGGGGGGCCAGTGTATGAATAATGAATTTGAAAAGGTAATAAATTTACTAAAAAAAAATGATAAAGGAACTTATCCGACATTTGCTTTCTCTGTATTAAATAATTATATTCCTGGACAGGTTTATATGGATGCATTAAAGAAAACAGTTTTAGTTGGTACTGATTCAGGTATTTTTGTTGTTGGTGGAGACGAAATGAACAATGGTCTTAACAGCATATTATTAGAGATTTATAGAAGTAGAAAAAATGATAAAAAGCGATTCACTTTGTTTTCTCCATCAAAAGAATGGGATCAAGTTATAAATAAGTTGTTTGGAAAAGAGTTAAGACAGATGCAAAGATATTCTTTTCATTTTAATAAGGATACATATTCAACAATAAAAAAGGAAAAAGTCCCTAAAGATTTTATAGTAAAGAGAATAGATGAAAAAATAATTACTGAAAGTCTGGAATTTAATGAATCTTATTATAATGAATATTGGGGTTCAGTATCAAATTTTCTAGAGAATGGTTTTGGTTATTGTTTGTTACATAATGATAACGTTGTAAGTGAGTGTACATCTATATTTAGTTCATCAAAATTTGCTGAAATTGATATTGCAACTCAAAATAAGTATAGAGGAATGGGCTTAGCTCAAAATGTTGCAGAAATATTCATTGAACATTGTATTGAAAGAAATTTGAAACCCAATTGGGACTGTGATGTTAACAATTTTGCATCGATAAAGCTGGCTGAAAGATTAGGATTCGAAAATTCAATGGAATATTCGGTATTCGTTAGAAGGTAAAAAGTTCTTATTTCGCTAACGGGTGCTTTACCTCAATAACAGGGGTTGCTTCGGCAGCCTATTTTTTTATGCAACTATAGGGGCAGGTTAGTTGAACAAGCGTAGTGTATACGAACTGTGCATATTTAGATTTATTAACTTATCGATTTCCTCTCTTTCAAAAGTTGAATAAAAAGGACTTTCTATTCAACTTTTCTAGAAATATAATTAAACGGAAAGGAGGCGATAAGAATGAAACATAATTCTATGCACGAATGGCATAAAGAGCATAATAAACGGGTAGCAGAATTTCACAAAAAACACGCTGCTCAAGTAGCTAATGGAGAAAACGGAAACGGTTGGTTAGCCAAGCTCGAAACGTCTTTTTTTAATAAAGTACTTGTTCCTCTTAAAGT
>NZ_JBHXAS010000196.1:0-5526 GCF_042727425.1 Peribacillus sp. NPDC060253 | reverse complement strand
TTCCTATACAATAAAAATATAAGAAAACAACATAACAAACAAGGAGGCAACAAAAATGAACACGATTACAAACAAGGTTATCCGTTATACAGGAACAGAATTGCATACAAAAGGATGGCAACAAGAAGCAGTACTTAGAATGTTAATGAATAATTTGGATCCTGAAGTCGCTGAACGTCCAGAAGATTTGGTGGTATACGGAGGGATTGGGAAAGCAGCTCGTAACTGGGAATGCTTTGATGCAATCGTCAAATCACTAAAAGAGCTTGAAGAAGATGAAACTTTATTGGTCCAATCAGGGAAACCGGTTGCTATTTTTAAAACACATACGGATGCACCACGTGTCCTGCTTGCAAATTCAAATATCGTCCCTGCATACGCGAACTGGGAAACATTCCATGAACTTGATAAAAAGGGATTGATGATGTATGGGCAGATGACAGCTGGTAGCTGGATATATATTGGTTCTCAAGGAATCGTACAGGGTACATACGAGACCTTTGCCGAGCTTGCCAAACAACATTTCAATAACTCGTTAAAAGGCACCATTACATTAACGGCAGGTTTAGGCGGAATGGGAGGGGCACAGCCGCTAGCAGTTACGATGAACGGTGGTGTCTGTATCGGGATCGATGTTGATGAGACAAGAATTGACAGGAGAATTGAGACGCGCTATACCGATGTGAAAACGGATTCTTTGGATGAAGCTATTCGTTTAGCAACAGAAGCCAAACATGAAGGGAAAGCATTATCCATTGGTCTGATTGGGAATGCTTCTGATCTTCTTCCTGAAATGATCGCAAGGAACTTTATTCCGGATGTCTTGACGGATCAGACGTCCGCCCATGATCCACTAAATGGATATACTCCTTCAGGCCTGTCAATGGAAGAGGCTGCAGAATTACGGAATGCAAATCCAGAAGAGTATATTAAACTTTCTAAAGCTTCAATGGCCAAACATGTAAAAGCGATGCTTGAAATGATGGAAAAAGGTGCCGTGACGTTTGATTATGGTAACAATATCCGTCAAGTTGCGAAAGATGAAGGGGTAGAGAATGCTTTTGATTTCCCGGGCTTCGTTCCAGCTTATATCCGTCCACAATTTTGTGAAGGTAAAGGTCCATTCCGCTGGGTAGCTTTATCTGGTGATCCAGAAGACATTTATAAAACAGACCAAGCGATTTTACGTGAATTCGCTGATAATGAACATTTATGTAACTGGATCAGAATGGCTCAAGAAAAAATTCAGTTCCAAGGTCTGCCTTCCCGCATATGTTGGCTTGGTTATGGGGAGCGCGCCCGTTTTGGTAAAATCCTCAATGATATGGTTGCAAGCGGTGAATTGAAGGCTCCGATAGTGATTGGGCGTGACCATTTAGATTCAGGCTCTGTTGCTTCGCCGAATCGTGAAACCGAAGCCATGAAGGATGGTTCGGATGTAGTGGCTGACTGGCCGATCCTAAATGCAATGGTGAATGCAGTGGGCGGTGCAACCTGGGTTTCCGTACATCATGGCGGCGGCGTAGGAATGGGTTACTCCATGCATGCAGGCGTTGTAATTGTAGCAGACGGCACAAAAGAAGCAGGAGCAAGAATTGAGCGAGTGTTGACAACGGACCCTGGGATGGGGGTAGTGCGTCATGTTGATGCAGGTTATGAACTGGCAGAGGAAACAGCTCGTGAAAGAGGAATTAATATCCCGATGCTTGATAAAGGAATTGATAAACAATGACAAAACCAATTTGGATAAAACATGCCACTCAACTTGCTACCCTTACCTCTGATAGGAAAGGTCCTCGTTCCAAAGAGGCAATGTCGGAGCTTGGGTTGATTGAAGATGGAAGCATATGGATGGAATCTGGTTTGATCCAAGCGATCGGTACGACCAAAGAATTGGAAGAACTCTATGCAGATAGAATGCATGAAGCTGAAGTCTTTGATGCAACTGGCCATTTGGTGACACCTGGGCTAGTTGATCCACATACGCATGTTGTATATGGCGGGAGCCGGGAACGTGAATTTGAAATGCGTCTTGAAGGCGCAACATATATGGACATTATGAACGCAGGTGGGGGCATTCATGCTACCACCCGCATGACCCGGGAAGCAAGTGAAGAAGAATTGATGGAGCAAACCACCCGACGCCTTGATTCGTTTCTCGCTCATGGTGTGACCACAGTAGAGGGTAAAAGCGGTTACGGAATGAACTTGGAAACCGAATTGAAGCAGTTACGGGTGATGAAGAAATTACAGGAGGAGCATCCGATTGACCTTGTTCCTACATTTATGGGAGCCCATGCAGTTCCTAAGGATTATAAAGGCCGTGAGGATGAATTTGTCGATCATCTGATAAATGATATGCTTCCAATCGTGTCTGAAGAGAAGTTGGCTGAATTCAATGATGTATTTTGTGAAAAGGGGGTATTTACCCCTGAACAATCGGAGCGGATTTTAACGGCCGGAAAAAAATACGGCTTGATTCCTAAAATTCATGCAGATGAAATTGAGCCATACGGTGGAGCTGAATTAGCTGCGAAGATAGGAGCCATTTCAGCTGAGCATTTGTTAAAAGCTTCCGATGAGGGGATTACTGCTATGGCGAAGTCAGGTACCATTGCCTGCTTGCTTCCAGCCACCGCCTTGTATTTACGAGAAGAAGCGGCCCCTGGAAGACGAATGGTTGATGAAGGCGTAGCTGTTGCCATTTCGACCGATTGCAATCCTGGATCTTCACCGACGACTTCCATGCCGCTTGTCATGAATCTGGCATGCATTTCGATGCGGCTTACCCCTGCAGAAGCTCTTACGGCGGCGACATACAATGCTGCTTGTGCAATCAACAGGCAAGAAAAGGTCGGATCGCTTGAAGTCGGAAAACAAGCTGATGTCGTTCTATGGAATGTTGAAAACTATCAGGAGTTGCAATATTTATTTGGGGTCAATCACGTTAAGTCTGTATGGAAAAATGGTGTGCAAGTAGTGAATGATAGGGTGAAGACTGAATCTAAAAGCCTGACTGGTCTATAAAATTCACTAAAAGAAGAGAGACTATACCCATCGACCCATCATTAGGTTGACTGTATCTCTCATGAAACGCCCAATTAATAAACTTCAATCTATGTATCAGGAGCCTCTTTATATCCGCTGGAATTTTGGCGAATGTAAAAAGGCTTTGATACGTATAACATGATCTAACAGAATGCCAAGTTGCCAAAGCAGGTGCTGTATCTGATACTTCAGTTGCACTGGTATACATGCTTCTACCCATGGTGGAATGCCTGCTAATGGGTTTTTTGATATTTTACTAGAAATAGGCCAGTATCCGATTGTCATGCATATTGATTTTGTCTGTCTTGGTCCGAGCTACTCTATTGGGGTCAAAACAGTCAGAATCAGGGTGTTCATGGCTGCAATTTAATACTGGCTGCATAATGCAGATTAGATTTAGGGTTTTAGGATGATTGTTTTTATGTTTAAAATCAGTCAGTATTGCTGCCCTCTAACAAACATCAAGGAGTGATTACATGTTGAGAAATAACTATCGTTACTTTATCATTTTTATGATTATTGTTATTACAATCATAAATTATATTGATAGAGGTGCACTTTCATATGCCCAAGCTGAAATAATCAAGGAGTTCAATTTAGATCCAGTAAGTTGGGGAGCGATCCTAGGATATTTTGGATATGGTTATATTTTCGGTGCACTATTTGGTGGTGCTTTAGCAGATAAGAAAGGTCCTAAATTCATGTGGATCATTGCCGGAACTACATGGTCTTTTTTTGAAATTGGGACAATATTCGCAGGTCACATAGGTACAGCATTATTTGGAGGCTCTGCCTTGGCAGGATTTGCGGTATTTCGTGTTTTATTTGGTTTAGCTGAAGGACCTACCTTATCAACGATGAATCGAACGATGGCAAACTGGGTATCCCCTAAAGAAAAAGGGTTTGCTGTAGCACTTGGATTAGTTGGAACGCCAATTGGAGCATTAATTACTGCACCCATCGTAGTAGGTCTTCTAACATTCACTAACTGGAAAGTAACATTTGTTATTCTCGGAATATTAGGCTTTATTTGGGTAGCAATTTGGAACAAAGTTTTTACAAACTTACCTGAAGATCATCCAAGAGTCTCGAAAACCGAACTAGAAGAAATTCGAAGTGCAGATAATTTAATTAAAGGTGAGACGAAATTAGACGAACAAATAAATGTACCATGGTACCATTTTTTTAAAAACCCTACGTTAGTATTTAATGCCATTGGATATTTTGCCTTTTTATATGTAAATATTTTATTACTTACATGGACCCCCAAATATCTGCAAGATGAATTTAATTATTCACTTGCTTCTCTTTCATATATTGGTATGATTCCCTGGATAGGAGCCATTATCACTGGATTATTAGGTGGTAAAATCTCAGATATATTACGTAGAAAAACAGGGAATTTACGAATTGCCAGATCTTGGTTCACAGTAGCATCCTTATTTTGTACAGCTGTTTGTTTTATGTTGATCCCAACTGTCGATAGTGCTGCAGCAGTACTTGCATTAATGTGTATAGGCAATGCCTTTAATTATTTACCGAATTCCATCTATTGGATAGTTGTTCTTGATACAGCACCAAATAAAGCAGGAACTTTTGGGGGAGTAACTCATTTTATTGCGAATCTAGCGACTATTATTGCCCCGACCCTGACAGGAAGTCTTGTAGCAAAACATGGATATAATGCAATGTTTATTGCAGCATCCGTTGCGGTAACAATAGGAATGATCGCGATGGTTTTTGTGAAGCCCGGTAAACAAAGAGACTCGTCTACATCAACCAATAATATGGTTAGTTAAAAACATAGTTTTTTTAGGAAAGATAGTAGATTGGAAAGAAGCTAATTAGACCAATAAATAAGTAGTTACAGCTTATGATGAGCAATGGTTAAGGCGATTGCTCCTTTTTCGCAAGAGGATGTTTCAAGAGAATCACATATGTATATACGAGAAGTTGGATTTAGCTGCTTGCTCCAAGATAGATACTTTTCTAAATAGGTTTAATCCTCCACAGCACAAGAAGGAATAAATGTTATTACTAATTATGGACTGGGTATCATGTCATTTTAAAGACTTTGGAAAGCTTATCCGTGGAACACATTTAGCCTATATGGTTGGAGTTAAAAAGCCGGCTGATTCTTCGTGTTTCCGTGGCTGGTTTAAAATGTAATAATCTCTAATGGAAATAAGGCTATAAAAAAAATCCTTCTGAGGGGAGGAAGTTTTTATGTGGATAATCACTGTTCATGCGAAGAACAGGATAAGAATGTTTGAGTATGACACTGAAAAGGAAGCAAGGGCAAAATTCGAGGAATTACAAGGATGTAAAATCCTTAGTGAAGTCATTTATTTCAATGATTGAGACTCTTTTATAGAAAATATAGGAGAATGAGGATAGTGCAACTATATGAAATCTACTATTCTTGGCCTGTATTAGTTTGGCAACATAACGAAAAGACTTTTTTTATAAGTGTTAATA
>NZ_JBHXAS010000195.1:0-5562 GCF_042727425.1 Peribacillus sp. NPDC060253 | reverse complement strand
GAGCAGTTATTTTTTGATTTTATATAAATACTTTGTGACACAGTATGTGTCAACTCTGCAATAAGTCTTATAGAACTAACAGGTGCTTTACTTCAATAAGGAAGGTTGCTGAGGCAGCCTTTTTCTTATGGCACTAACGGGGCAGGTTAGTGGAAGAAGGAACTATTCTGAACTATCTAGAAATAAAGACTGTAAAGAAAAAAGATAAAAGAGGTGTTTTTTATAGAAAAGATACCTGTTAAAACGATTAAGAAGATAGAAGAGGATATTGAAAAAAATGATTTAGGGAAAGCAAGGGATAGACTACACGGGTTAATTTTAACCTATCCTAATGAGTTAGAACTCCGCAGAAAGTTGGGGGATATCTATTTTGCATTAAAATATCCTTCAATGGCTGGTCGTTACTGGTATTTAGAAAAGAATAAGACATCAGAAATGGTAAAAGCCTGTATTCTGTTCGAAAAGTCTTTGGGAAACGATGCTTTCAGAATATCACGAGCTCTAAAATTTAAAGGTGATAGAGAAATTTTAATAAGACTGGAATTGGATCAGGTAATTTCACCTATACAAAATAAAGTGAAAGAAAATTTGATGGAACAACCTGACGATGTATTGAAAGATAAGTTAGTTATTTTTGGGTGTTTCTCAATAATAATATTAACAATTCTCTTTGCATTATTGGGAGTTTACTCTCTTTTAAACTGGATTTTTTGATCCGTTATCTTGCTTTATAAGAGGGGTTATTCTAGTACTTGTTCTATAACAAACGGGTGCGTTAGCTGAAAATCGGGGCTGTCTTTAAGGCAGTCTTTTCTTTATGCAATTATCGGGGCAGATTAGTTCACCAAAGATGAAATTACGATTTAATTAAACCGTAATCTCTCTTTGGTGGTGGTTTCTTTTTTGTTAGCTATCGTTATCGTTTGGAAAGCTATGTTTACTGTTGTTTATTTTTTCCATTTTACCTCTGTATAACGTATCTTTTAATTCTTCAAGTTTAAACGGTATGAGAGGTGACAGGTATGGGACGCCAGCAGAACGTAGATTGACCATATAGATAATTAATAGTGTTGTGACTATTATCATTGCTGGAGCCCCAAAGAAATTTCCCACAAGTAAAAATAGAATACGAAGTGTTGATATCGCAGGAGCTAATTGTTTGGTATAAAGGACGAAACCTAAAAGAAAAGTTATCGCTATCACAATTAGACTTGCAGGATGGATAATCTTAGCTGTGACTGCTGTTTCTCCGACTGCAATTGTAGCTAACAAGGAGATAAGCATGATGGCACTTGAGGAACTCTAAAAGTAACGTCTATTAAGATAGTTGTTAATACGATAAATATTATCATCGTCCAAAATGCAGGAAGCAGTTCATCGTTTGTTAGAAGGGTTTTTGTAACCTTATCTGGATAGCCATCTGCATAAAAATTTACAAGTACCACATATATGCTCGGTAAATAAATGGATAGGGAAAAACACATATACCTTAATAACCGATTCATTAGTCTGCCATAATTTGAAATATATTCATCAGGTGCCGAGAACATCGAAGCAAATAGACCTGGTAATATAATGCCGTATGGACTTCCATCTACCAGGACCACAACTTTTCCATCATATAAAGAAGATATAACAACATCGGGGCGTTCTGACTCCTCACTCATTGCGAAAATCTTAGTTGACCTACCTTCAAATGCTTCTTTAATCGTCATAGATTCTAGTACATAGTTAACGGATATTTTATCAATATGATTTCTAACCTCTGTTAATACATTCTTGTCAACAACTTCCTTTACATAGAGAATGGAAATGTTTGTCTTAGATAATATTCCGATTTCTATTGACTCCACGCAAAAATTAGGTGTCTTCATCATTCCACACAGTAAGCTCACATTAATATTAAGATTTTCGGTAAGTCCAACTAAAGGCCCTTTTGGTGAACGCTCACTGATAGCTTGTTCAATATTCCTTTCTTTAAACTGTGTTGTACCAGCTATAATTCCTAATTCAATGCCTTCAAATATTATAACGGTTCCACCGTTTACTATGGCATCAGTTAATTCCTTATACTCTTTCGCAACGAATACTTCTGCTGTTTTAATAATATTCTCTGAAACATCCTCTAAAAGAGAGTATTTTTTTATGGTCTCCATCGTTGAATCTAATAGGGGGGTAATTACGTTTTCCTGCAAGCTATCTTTATTTACCACCCCATCAAGATAAATAAGGTGTACCATTATAGAACGATTAGACCCGATTTTTAATTTCCTGACTCTAAAATCAGCTGTGTCGTTGAAACTTTCCTTTAGCTGTTTTGTTTTTTCATGGAGATTCTTAAGTGTGTTTTTGATTATACTAACCACCTTAGTATGTTCGTTTTTTCTAAAAAATAACTTATATGTATGCAATTCCCATTCGTCTTCAATAAGAGAGTTGCTTTGGCAGCTCTTTTTCTTATGGCACTAAAGTCAGGTTAGTTCAACAGTGCTGTTTGATCTTTGTTCAACAATTGGGCCATCCTAATGATTTTTGGGGAAAAATAAATATATCCCTATTTAAAATTCAGAATATTTCGTATAATGTATTTAAGTTTGGTACGGACATCATGATGTCTATGAAGCTTTTTTCAACAGCATTTAGTAGGGGGTGGCTCTTTCTAGTTGTTTAAATGAAATATTTCTTAGAACATCATCGGTGTATATGGCATAAATCAAGGGGTGTTATGGAAAGGATCTTAAATCAGAAAAGGGGTTTTTTCTTGAAAAGAAATTTTTTAAGTAAAAGAAATTTGTTTATCTTCTCCCTAGTTTTTGTGCTTGCATTAGTAGGATTTTCTTCAGGTACACTTCCAGACCATCTTGACCCTCTTGCACCTGACACTGTTTACTTCAACGGAAAAGTTATCACCATGGACAAAGATGCTACTATTGCCGAAGCTGTAGCAGTCAAGGACGGAAAAATCATTGCTGTTGGTTCAAGTAAGAAAATTAGCAAGTTAAAGGGACGGCACACGAAAGTCGTTGATCTAAAGAATAAAGTGTTATTGCCGGGATTCTATGATGCCCACAGTCATTTTCCGAGCTCCGGAATGGACGGGACTGTTCAAGTTAATTTAAATAGTCCACCGGTAGGTCCTATTAAAAATATTGATGATCTGATCATTGCCTTGAAAGATCGAGCTATGGAAACCCACGAAGGTGAATGGATACTCGGGCGAGGGTACGATCAGACACTTTTAGCAGAAGGACGTCACCCGACACGTGAAGATCTGGATAAGGTATCAACGGAGCATCCAATCTATATCGGACATACTTCCGGACATTTAGCAGTAGCTAATAGTGTTGCGCTTAAATTGGCAGGAATTACAAAAGTTACTCCTGATCCACCTGGTGGGGTAATCGTAAGAGACCCTAAGACAGGAGAACCGACAGGGGTATTAGAGGAATCTGCTATAGGTCTTGTAAGCAAGCGTATTCCTGTTGTTACAGAAGAGGAAAATCTTGCAGCGTTTAAAAAGGCTGTCCAGGATTATATCTCAAAAGGTGTAACGACCTCGATTATAGCTGGAGCAAATAAACAGGGGCTTATTGATTTACAAAGATATCAAAAGCAAGGTTTGCTGCCGTTAAGGGTAACAGCCATGGGTGGAGGGTTTGGTGGCGTTATAACCCCTGGTGAATTAGGCGGTTTTGTAACAGGTTTCGGTAGTGATATGTTGAAGCTTGGCGCTGTGAAGCTGTCTCATGATGGATCCATTCAAGGGTACACCGGCTATTTAAGTAAACCGTACCACGTGCCGCCGGGAGATGATCCAAATTATCGGGGATATCCGGCGACAAGTCGTGAGGAATTAACGAAGCGAGTAGTGGAATTGCATAAGGGTGGATACCAAATTGCGATTCATGGTAACGGAGACGCAGCGATTGATGATATTCTTTACGCCTTCCGTACTGCCCAGGAGAAGTATCCGCGTAAGGATGCGCGTCATCGTATTGAGCATGCTCAAATGGCTAGAATAGATCAATTGGATGAAATGAAGAAACTGGGTGTTACACCATCATATTTTGTTTCCCATACCTTCTTTTGGGGCGATCAGCACAGGGATATATTCATGGGGCCTGAACGAGCAGCTATGATGAGCCCTCTAAAATCGTCCATTGATCGTGGTATTAAATTTAGCATTCATCTTGATTCTCACATTACCCCAATGGATCCGATGCAGGCAGTATGGTCTGCTGTTAACCGGATTTCAAGAAGCGGCAAGGTGATTGGTCCGAAGCAAAGAATCACACCATTAGAGGCACTTCGCGCAGTAACAAGTGATGCAGCATGGCAAAACTTCGAGGAAAATGAAAAAGGCTCAATCGAAAAAGGGAAATTTGCAGACTTTGTTGTTCTGAAAGAAAATCCGTTAACAATTGACCCTATAAAAATTAAAGAAATCAAAGTACTTAAGACAATTGTGAACGATAAGGTTATCTACGAAAATTAAATTAAGGATAGGATGAACGGGGACGGCGGTTCTTGTGCTTCATTCACTTGCTGGTGAAGCACAAGAACCGTCTCTTTACTTCCTTCGTGCCCAGCAAGCAGTTAATTGCTAGTTAGCGAAAGTCCAACCCAAGTAAGTGCCAAGACGTTCGGTAGCTGACAGGCAACTGGTGGAGAGAATTCCTAAGGTTGAAACCCTGTGACAAAGTAACTTGCTTTAAGAGGGAGAATACCAGCTAATACAAAGTTATGTGCTTATTCAAGAAAAGGGCGAGACTCTTTAATAAGAATCGCTTATCTTAAAGAACTAACCGGTGCGTTCGTATTATAAGGTTAGCCAGTTTTTACTGGTTGACCTTTTTTTAATAGAATCTATTATATCAGTAGCCAGGGTAGGACGTACGGGTGCGTGGGACTTGATCCCGTGAACTAAACTGTCCGCCCCCTACTTGTAGAAGCATGTTTGAGGCTGGTTGGGACGTAGATCTCGTATAACAAGCGAAGCTATGACACTACATGGAGGACTAGGGGTACTGGTTAGTAAGTAGAGGAGGGAAAAACGATGAATCCAGTTGTTGGTCTGGATGTGGCAAAAGGAGAGAGCCAAGTTCAGGCATTTTTAGATCAATCTAAACCGTATGGGAAGAGCTTTTCAATGAAGCATATCAAAGAGGAACTAAATCATTTTTTAGACTTTCTAAAAGAAATTGAAGAGGTGACAGGGCAGATGCCTATGGTCATTTTAGAATCTACAGGGCATTACCATACTCCTGTTATTCAATACTTGGAGGAACAAGGGATTCTATATATCTTACTAAATCCGATTATTTCTTATCAGGCAAAGAAGACCAATTTACGGAAGGTAAAAACAGACGCTATCGATGCGTACCAGTTGTGTGTGCTGTATTACAAAGAGGATTTTGACCCTCATAAAATTAGAGGAATACAGCTATTAGACCTTCGGAATTTGTCAAGACAACAGGAAATCGTAACGAATATGTATGTGGAAGCTAAACTTCAGTTTCACACCATTTTAGATCAAGTGTTTCCTGAATACCGGAAGGTTTT
>NZ_JBHXAS010000194.1:0-5569 GCF_042727425.1 Peribacillus sp. NPDC060253 | reverse complement strand
GCTTTTTATAATATTAGATATTTATTGCAAGGGATTTTTTCTTTAGCAGGCGTAGTATTTGTTAATGTTGTATTGCTAATATTTTACATCAAGAGTGATGTGGATAAAAAAAACTAGTCTAATAGTAATTCAAGCCCTCTCGGTCGATGAGGGTTTTTCTTGTTTTTTGTATTGATTTTTATTTCACTTTTTATACCTATACTTTTAACAATCCCTTTTATTGTGCGTAACCGCATTTTTTGACACTTCTGCGCCATGTCTTCTCTGATCTCTAAAAAAAACGTCCCCTTATTTCAAGAGAACGTAAAAAAATAGGTTATTATACAACATTCTACAAATCAGGAGAAAAAGAAAAAACCCTCGAAACATTGATTTCAATGTTTCGAGGGTTTTTAAAATAGCTGTTAACAAAGTATTAACGAGAGTAGAACTCAACGATAAGCGCTTCGTTAATTTCAGCAGGCAATTCAGAACGTTCTGGTAAACGAGTGAAAGTACCTTCTAATTTCTCAGCATCAAATGTAAGGAAATCAGGTACGAAGTTAGTTGCTTCAACTGATTCTTTGATGATTGAGAAGTTGCGTGATTTTTCACGAACTGCGATTGTTTGTCCAAGAGACACTTTGTAAGAAGGGATGTCTACGCGACGTCCGTCTACAATGATGTGACCGTGGTTAACAAGTTGACGTGCTTGACGACGTGTACGAGCTAAACCAAGACGGTAAACTAGGTTATCAAGACGTGATTCAAGAAGAACCATGAAGTTTTCACCATGAACACCTTTTAGTTTGCCAGCACGGTCGAACATTGAACGGAATTGACGTTCAGTGATTCCGTACATGTGACGAAGTTTTTGTTTCTCTTGTAGTTGCATTCCGTATTCAGAAATTTTTCTACGTTGGTTAGGACCATGTTGTCCTGGAGCATAAGGGCGTTTTTCTAATTCTTTACCAGTACCTGTTAGGGAAATTCCTAAACGACGGGATAGTTTCCAGCTTGGGCCAGTATAACGAGCCATAGGATGACTCCTCCTTTAAATGTTTTTATTTTGGTAAAATAAAAACCGTGTGAATGAACGATCATGACCATTTTGTTTTCATGTACCTTCGCCCTAGCAGCAGAGAGTTACGAGATACACCTCTGGTTGGAGGAACAAAATGAGAACATAAAAGCTGTCACATAGGCTGCAATATTTTACACAAGGAGTATTGTATAATATTCTGCTCAATGAGTCAAGGACAGTTGGCTATTAATTAAAAGAAGAGGGGGAAACTGTATCGAAGCAAAGGATAAAGTGAGAGATCTTTCTAATCCAGGGGTGACGATTTCGGCAGGCGTGTCCCATTGGGTAAAAGGGCAATGGGATAATGTCAAAGAGGTTGTTAAAAGGGCCGATGAAGCTTTATATTTGGCGAAGAATTCGGGGATGACCGGGTACATGCACATGGAATACGATAATGGAAAAGGGAGCAGGCATGTGTTGCCGCTCCCTTTCACTTTATAGACGGCTGGAAAGGATTTCAGCGAACTTTTCAAGTCCTTGTTGATCCATTTCGTCAAATCGGTTCGTGATCGGGCTGTCGATATCGAGCACACCGATCAATTTGCCATCCTTCATGAGCGGTATGACAATTTCAGATCGCGATGCTGCATCACAGGCAATATGTCCAGGGAATTGGTGGACGTCCTCGATGCGCAGCGTTTTTTCAGTGGCTGCTGAAGTCCCACATACGCCCCTACCCATTGGAATGCGGACACAGGCTGGAAGGCCCTGAAAGGGTCCTAATATTAATTGGTCTTCTTCGTATAAATAGAAGCCGACCCAGTTAATCTCATCGAGAAACAGATTCAGTAATGCTGCCGCATTGCTTAAATTAGCTATCCGGTTCGTTTCATCTTCAATTAAAGCAAAAAGTTGTTTTTGGACAAGGTCATAGTTTTTTTCTTTTTTTCCTTGATACATTTCGACATTAAACAAAAGCGTTCACCTGTCTTCCTCATATTTTTACAGCACTTTCCAGTCATGTTGCTTGATTGTTGGGAAATTGTCGAGAACTTACTAAAGGATTCTCTCTATTCCGTGCAGAAATAGTCCACAAGACTTGTCTCAAAGAAAGCGAGGGATTGCCTAAATGAATCGCCAGACGCCAACGAAACAAGCCATTGTGGAAGCTGCGTTACACTTATTTCATTTAAAGGGCTATCATGCTACATCCATAAGGGATATTGCGAATAAAGCGAAAGTGAACGCAGCCAATATTGCCTACTATTTTAAAAATAAGCAGGGATTGCTGGAATTCTGTTTCACTTCCTATTTAGAAGAGTATATCCTGGTCCTTGAGACGAACATGACGCTGTTGGACCTTAAAGGCCCGCAGCAATGCTTGATGAATCTAGTAAAGGATATTCTCACTTTCCAGAGGGAAAACTTCCTGGCCGCACGGTTCATATATGGGGAATCTTCACTGGATTCCAATTTAAACCGGGAAATTCATTCGACTTATTTTACAAAGGAAAAGTCTTATTTTCAATATGTTTTGGAACAAGGGATTAAAAGCAGGAGTTTCCAGCCGGTCTCGATTCCCATGTATATGCTCCAGTTGAAGGGCCTGCTAACGGCTCCTGTCCTGCATACCCATTATGCGATGGATGTTCTTCATGTGTTCCCGCAGGAAGCCTATTACACGAATATATATGCTAATGAGGTCGGACGTTTTCTGCAAGATACACTTTTCAATGCCGAAGACCGACAGCCGCTGCTGGCTGGTGTGCCAAAAGTGTATACATGAGTTATCCATGGAACTCTGCAATCAATGCCCGATAGCCCTGACCCAAATCTTTAGCCTGATGGGCATCTGAACCATAAATAAGCGGAATTCCTAGATCACGGGCACGTCTAGCGAATCGTTCTGGAGGATAAGGCTCACCGCATAGAGGTTTTACAAGCCCAGCTCCATTATAATCAAGTTCATATTTATTTACATTGATCATGTCCAACACTTTGTAAACACGCTCGTCAAAACTTAATGCTGGCGGATATCGAAGCTGGAATTTATGGACAAGGGTAATATGCCCAATCCGCTTAGGCTTATAAATGCCTAAATCTGCTTTGATTGATTGCTCTAAAGTATCGTAATATTTGGCATATATCGCCTCGACAGATCCTAGTTCATTAGCAATCGCACCAAATTCATTTTCACTGAAGTCAATGCAATGCCAACTATTTTGATGCTTGATGAAGTGGACGGAAAGTATGCTATCATCAAGGAATTCTCCGATGTCATCGAGAAATTCTTTTGTTTCTTTTTCATAACCCTCTATAAAGTCAACCTCAAGACCACTTTTGATCAAGATTTTGTCTTTATAACGTTCTTTCAGTACGCGGAGCTCTTGAAAGTAATCCAGGAGCAGGGCAGCGTCCATACCGCTGTCTTTTTCAGGTGTAGGATCTTGAAAATCTCGTGGCAAAGGAGCATGCTCCGTAAATGTGATTTCCTTTAATCCTAGCTCGATTCCCCGCGTGATATATTCATCGAATTCATCCATAGAGCCGTGAGGGCAAAACGGAGTATGCACGTGACTGTCAGCTTTCATGGCCATTCCCTCCCAAAAAACAGGTATTTGTAGCAATTTTCTACAAATAATTCAATTTTCTCATCAAAAATTATTGCTAACATGGTATCATAAAAGCATTAAATTTAACATTTTTAAAATTGATATATAATAGAGCAAGACTGTAAGGACTAGAACAGGGGGCTTACCATGGATTACATAATTGGGGTAATTGTATTAATTTTGATTTTCATCATTTGGGGTTATTTTTTCAAAAAAAGATATTTTAAAGAAATCGATCGACTGGAATCCTGGAAAATTAGCATCATGCACCGCCCCGTGCTAGAAGAGCTTTCTAAAGTCAAACAATTGAACATGACAGGTGAAACAGAAGTAATGTTCGAAAACTGGCGCATTGAATGGGACGCTATCATTACGGACCATATGCCGGAAGTCGAAGAGCTTTTATTCGATGCCGAGGAGTTTGTCGATAAATACCGTTTCAGCCGATCAAAAGAGGAGCAGCGCAAAATTACAGTCAAGCTTAATGAAATCGAAGAAATGATCAAAAAGATTCTATATGAACTGAATGAACTAGTAGGCAGTGAGGAAAAGAATCGCTTGGAAATCGAGGATATTAAAGAATCCTACCGCCAATTGAAGAAATCATTGCTTGCACACAGACATAATTATGGAAAAGCCGCTGATAAGCTCGAAAACTCCTTGGATGAAGTAGTGCAAATCCTGCAGAAGTATGAAGAAGAGACTGTGAACGGAAATTATTTAAATGCTAGGGAGCTTGTTCTTTCCATAAAGGAAAAACTAGCAGCATTGGCGGTTAAAATGGAGCTGCTTCCAAAATTATTGGTTGATAGTCAATCCGAGCTGCATTCCCAACTTCATGAATTAAAGGATGGGTATGAGGAGATGTCAGGACAGGGGTATCATTTAAGCCATATCCAATTCGAACAGGAGATATCCAGGCTTGAAGAAGAACTGGATTTATATAAAACACAATTGGAAAATGCCGAAACGGAATCTGTTGATAAAGGCATTAAAGATATGCGCGAAAGCATTGACGTGCTTTATGACCTACTGGAGAAAGAAGTGCTTTCAAAACAGTATATCTTGAAAAATGATGAAGTGCTCAGGAAAACGATTAGTGACCTTGAATATGAAAGTGATAAACTCAAAGTTGAAACGATACATGTTCAACACACCTATCATCTAACAGAAAATGAGCTGGATGCACAAAGGAAAATGGAAAAGCAAATTGCCCAGATTTCGAAACGCCATCAATTGCTCGTCTTGAAGATGGAGGACAATGTGATGGCAAGCTCGCTAATCAGCGAAGAGATGCAAGGACTGGCAGTGCAGTTGAAAGAATTACAGGAAAATCAGAAAGACTTTGCCGTTAAAATCCAGGCTTTAAGGAAAGATGAAATGGATGCCAGGGATTCACTGGCCGAATTGAAACGCAAAATGGTTGATACAGGCCGTTTAATTGCCAAAAGCAATATTCCTGGTCTCCCTGAAGAGTATAAAGTGGTGCTATCTGATGCCAAGGAAAGCACGGATGACGTTCAAAGTAAACTTGAAGAAAAGCCGCTTGACATGGCAGTTGTTTATATTTATTTAGAAAAAGCAGTTCAACATGTGAATAAGGTCCACGAAAAAGCACAAGAATTGATCGAACATATGTATTTGGCCGAAAAAGTGATTCAATTCGGCAATCGTTATCGCAGCAGTCACGAAACAGTGGCCGATAGCCTAAGGGAAGCGGAAGCGAAATTTCGCAGCTATGAATATCAAGCTGCACTGGAAACGGCAGCCACGGCCATTGAAAAGGTCGACCCAGGAAGTTTAAGGAAAATTGGAGCGAACGTAGAAGAGGTTCTTTCCTGAAAACCCGCCACGGCGGGTTTTTTCGTGCGCCCGGCATGGGTGCAATCTATAGGGTGCGAGTCCCGAACCATGAAGGCAGTAGTAATGGTTAGCTTAATGCAAGGGTGTCCAT
>NZ_JBHXAS010000193.1:0-5914 GCF_042727425.1 Peribacillus sp. NPDC060253 | reverse complement strand
ATATAAAGGAGCAAAGAAATAGAGAAAAATCAATTATTATTTATAATTACAGGCATATAAGACTACGATTAATCAAGTAATTAACAGATTACCCAGTTATTTTTTTACCTTATAACTTTAAATTTATCATGTATACTAATATCATCGAACAATGATTTCCAACACGGTACTTTATTTCCATATATGTATTATTTTAACATAAATGAAAATGGAAAAAGAAAGGGTCCTTTGTTTCATTAGTGTTTCTTGAAACAAATAATTTTACCCTTTATATGAAAATATTACAAGTTTTTTAAGTGTTAACTGTCTAATCAGGCCAAAATTCATTTATTTTAATTGTGATAGCATCCGGTCCAACATAAATAACGGGTGAATCCTCTTACAATAGTACGTATTGACTAATTCACTATTCCTGGAACCGTCAATGAAATGGCCTAAGTTTTTTCCTCAAGTTTAAATGAGCTGATTTCCTTGAAATAGAAAATGGAATCGGAGCAATATCCCCCGATTCCATTTAATCATAGCTTTTAGTTCATCGTATTAAAGACAGCCCGCTCATACATTCTTTTCGTTACTTGATAATATAGTAGTTGAAGAAGAAAATACGTAGCGATGACTATAGCCGAATAGCCAAACAAATTGGAGCCCAATAAATTGCTTAATGCCATGTAGGCAAATATTGCATGAATCATCCCTATCACAAAAGGCGCAAAAAAGAGGATGCGTATTTCCGCACTTAAGATTTGCCGAATTTCTTTTTTTGTTAGGCCCAATCGATGAAGTGCATGTATTTGAATTCTTTTATCTTCTAAGTTCGTAAACACACGCAGATACATCATGCTGCCTTGGACTATAAAGAATAATAAACTGACAAACAAGCCGATAAATAGGATCAACATGCTTCCCTGTTTCATCTTTTGATAAATAGGCGCTCTTGTTTGCAATTGATTGTGGTCAGGATTGTTCGACATTTTTTCGATTTTCCTAGATGTTTCTATTGCCTTTTCCCAATCTTTCACTTCGTACCCGCGGGCTCTTATCATTTCTTTCAGTGGCACATCAGCCGTGATTTCATTATATAATCGATCATCAACCACCATTAGGGTGGTAGCTGATTTGATGGGAGCGATTATCGTTTGATTTAGCTGATCCGCCATCGTTACTCGTACGATTTGTTTGCCATGGTGAAGTTCCTTTTCTTCCCCCTTTTGTATGAATTGATAATCCATTCCTTCATAAGGAAAAATATATACCGCTTCTTTTCCCGATAACTTGATTGGATCTAGCTTTCTCAATGCCGCTACTTTGTTAAAATCACTTTCCGAGATTAATAATGACCTATCTTCAATAGGTTCTCCCGTTTTCATATTGGGAATCATATGTGTAATGGGCACGCCTGTCATATTGACTTTGTAAAGGATCTTGAATCCATCTTCTTTTAAGGATCTCTCCACCATAGATGGTTCAATGACGGAATAAACAGAAGCATCATTTTCAACCCAGCCAATTGATTGCGGGATGTTATCCACCCCTTGCTTCTTGAGATCTGCTGTGAACATGAAAAGTGTTCCTCCAGCTGTCAAAATGACAGCAGTAATGATCGAGGTTAAAAAGAATAACCTGGAATAATCCTTGATATTAAATATTAAGTTTGTTTGAGTAATTAAATTTGTTCCATTATATAAGCTCTTCTTCTTCAGATGAAGCCTCCTGCAAAGAGCGACAATACTTTGGCTGAATAAAAAATAAGTGCCGATCAGGATGAAAACCAAAATGGGCAATACCCGAATATATGCATTGTTCATTTTCATCGTAACCGCCAAATAATAAGAAATGCCCAAGCATACTACTGATAGTGCAATTAACCACTTTGATACAATCGGTGACTTTTTTGGTTTTTGTTTATCTTTTAACAAATCGACTACCTTTGCATTTCCGATTTGAAACAATGAAAGAAGCGATAGTACCTGAAACAATAAAATGAAACCAACAATCGTATAAACAAAAGCTTTAGGAACAAATACAAATGATAATGGTGTCTCCACCTCTAATAACCAAGAAACTACCATTAAGAATAACTTTGAAAACAATAACCCCAATCCAACCCCGATCATGATCGATAGGAGGGATACCATCGTTTGCTCCCAGTAAATCAGTTTTCTAAGTTGGGCTTGGGACATCCCGAATATTGTGAGCAATCCAAACTCTTTTTTACGCGGCTGTAAGAATGCAGCATTAGAATAAGCGATAAAGAAAACAGAGAAAACGATGATGACAATTTCAGCTGCTATAAGCCCCCTGCGAACAAGCTGCCCTCCAGGGATATTCGTTGTGACCACATCTGGATGAAAGATAAAGGATGCATATATATAAAAGATTGAAACAGAAAGGACCATACTGAAAAAATAAGCAAGATAACGTTGGGTATTTCCTTGGATATTACGCTTAGCGAGAAGTCGAATGTTCATGGTAGACTCCCCCCAAAACGCTCAACGTATCTAAAATTCGACGATGGAAGGACTGTCTTTCCCCACCATTGTGAACCTCTGAAAAAAACTTTCCGTCCTTAATGAATAGTATCCTGTCACAAAAACTGGCGGCAGTTGGATCATGGGTGACCATGAGGATGGATGCCCCCTTTTTCTCCTGAAGCGTCGTGAAGCTATCCATTACCTGCTTGGCGGATTTGGAATCCAAATTACCTGTCGGTTCATCAGCCAGAATAATGGATGGTTCATGAATCATCGCTCTTGCACAAGATGTTCGCTGCTGCTGACCTCCGGAAATTTCAAAAGTCCGTTTTTCTAAAATCCCTTCTATACCAAGTAAGTGTGCCAACTGATTTACCCTATCTTCCATTTCATGTTGTTTATAATGGTCTAAAGCTAAAGGAAGAAGGATATTTTCGCGAACGGTAAGTGTATCAAGGAGATTAAAGTCTTGAAAAACAAATCCAATCTCCCTCCTTCGAAACAAAGACAGATCATGATTGTTTAATTCATTAGGATTTTGATCATTTAGAGTCACTGTCCCTGTTGTCGGCCTATCAATCGTGGCCATTAAGTTAAGCAAAGTGGTTTTCCCGCTTCCTGAAGGACCCATCACCCCGACAAACTCCCCTTTTTGAACATTCATGGAGAAATTATCTAATGCTTTATGAAATAAATTCCCCTGCTTTTGAAAATAAGTTTTGGATAATTGCTCTGCTTTTAAAATCGACATACTAGAATACCTCCCTTTCTTATTGTAAGTATAAAAAATAACGCCGGAGGCCCCCATCGAAGTTTATTACATAATGGCAAAACAGCCTTACAATTCTGTCACCTTTCATGTAAGGTATTTGTTTTAAAAAGAAATTCCACTGTGGTCCCTACGGATACAGTCGATTGAATGGTAACTTCATGTCCAAATTTGTTAACGATCTCCTTCACTAAATAAAGCCCCATACCAGTTGACTCTTGTTGGGTTCGTCCGTTCTCTCCTGTAAAAAATGGATCAAACACTCTTTTTATATCATGCGGGACAATTCCAATGCCCTGATCCATGATACTAAGATAAATCTCAGACTCTTTTTCAACGATGCGAAACGTAATGCTGTCATGCGCTCCCTGCCTTGAATACTTCAGTGCATTATAAGCAACCTGGCTAATCGCAAAGTGGAGCCACTTACGATCCGAATGCACATAAACATTTTCATGCTCTGTTTCAAGCTTGGGATAAATGAAACGTTGAATGAACTGTTTCTTTTCCTCGTTGATCACTTGCTTGACTAAATTAATTAAGTCAATCCGCTCCGATTTTACATCCTCCGAAAAACGCTGCAGCCTTGCACCGTGTAATATAATTTCCAACCCTCTGCGAAAACGATCATTTTCATCTTCAATCTCTTTAAGATAATCTTTCATCGCTTCATCAGAAAATGTCCTTTTTCCTTCTTGAATCAGTAAAGAAATGACCGAAACAGGTGTCTTCATTTGATGAACCCATTGGTGAATCAACAGCTCATATTGTTCCTTCTGTTTGATTTGTTCTTGTAATTGCTCGATTGTAGCCCGATTCATTTGTTGAAAAAGCTCAATCCACAACTTATGTTCATTTGTCATGGGATTCATAAAGGCTTCGGCATATTCAAACGTCAAGGCTGCTTCTTGCTTCATCCTTCCTAACTGATTAAGAAAACGATAATGCCTTATGTAATCAATCGCTAAAAATAGTAACATCATAAACATTGCAAGGGTAAATAGATAGATAATATTAGAAATCGATATGTGATTCCCCGCTTCCAGAACGGAGAACGCATAAGTAATGATGAGCAAACTTCCTAATAGAACAGTATAAAATATAAAATAGAGACGGTCTTTTATGTAGGATTTGAACTTCACTTTTCTTCACCTTGCATGATTTTAAGCCGATATCCTTTTCCCCTGCTTGTTGTTATGGCGGACTTGATTCCAATATCCTCTAGTTTCCTCCGTACTCTAGTGACATTGACAGTCAAAGTGTTATCATCAACAAATGAGTCATCATTCCATAGCGCTTCAAGTAAATCTTCCCGCGAGACAATGGTGTCATACTGTTTTAGTAAACAATTCAATAATTTCAACTCATTTTGGGATAACAGTACCTGTTTGTGTTGATATTCAATCATCGCTTTCTCCAAATATAGTGTTAATCCATCCATTTCCTTTACATGATGATGGAATGAGGATGTTTCGGCATATTCGCCATAAACCCTGCGAAGGGCACTCTTTATTTTTGCAAGTACGACTTCCAAATGAAACGGTTTCGTTATATAATCATCACCCCCATATTCAATGGCCATGACCTGGTTCATTTCATCTGTCCTTGCAGAAATAAAAATGATGGGAACCTTTGAAACCGTCCTCATCAGTCGGCACCAATGGAAACCATCATAATAGGGTAGATTGATATCCAATAAAACCAAATCCGGCCTTATCTCTTGGAACTCTGCAAAGACTTTTTCCATTTGCTTAACTTCAAAAACCTCATACCCATACCTTTTTAAATAATTGACCAAGATTCCAGCTATTTTTACATCGTCTTCAACCAATAAGATTTTATACATCTTTTCCTCCTCTATAAAATGACGCGGTCCCCTTTTGCACATGCAATAACACCCCATTTATTGCTAATAAATACATAAATAAAAAACCTTGAATGGCAGGAACCAATCAAGGAGATTCACATTAAATTAGATTTCATCCGGGATTTTCAGTCCCTCAATGAATGATTTAAAACTCGCTGCAACTTTATAAATATTTTCTTCCTGGTTTGAAGGATCCGAATACCACCCTTGATCCCAGAAGTAAACTCCCTTTTCCTCTTCGTTATTTATTAACAAGATTTTACCTGCACACGTATCATTCCCTATGATAATACAATTCTTATGTAAGCGTTCATTGTATTCTTCATGCCATTTTTGTAAATCCAACTCTTTTTCCTCAAGATCTAATCCATAAAGTACATTTAAGCAAACGAGGGTGTCTAATGCATCTACATAAAACTTACTGTTTTGCACTGCAGGTGAGCCGCCATTATACTTAAGGAGAAATTGTTTATAATCTGCAGGAATTTCAAAACCTACAAATCCCTGAAAATCATTCAATGCTTCTTGTGTGGCTTTGCCGTATCCAGTAATATTCACCATTCTACCAACTCCATTTCATTTATTGTAGCAACCTACTAAACTAAATCACCACTAGATAATAACCCTATTCACTTGTTATTGCGGTTTATAAACCGGCCAAGGATTTACTGATTATTCTCAGCCTATTGGAACTTCACTTTCTGATTACAACTCTGGTATTCAAAACGACATTTTCTCCATGCAGATCCTTAGAACATAAAATATTCATTAGGAATAGAAAAATTACACTTTTTTAAATATATTAAC
>NZ_JBHXAS010000192.1:0-5918 GCF_042727425.1 Peribacillus sp. NPDC060253 | reverse complement strand
ATATTAAATTATCAATCATTTAGTTGAAATTGGGGGTACAACAAATGTCTACATCAAATATGAGAAGTGACATGATTACAAAAGGAGTCGACCGTGCTCCGCACAGAAGTCTATTGCGTGCGGCAGGCGTTAAAGAAGAAGATTTTGGTAAACCGTTCATCGCGGTTTGTAATTCTTACATCGATATCGTTCCAGGTCATGTTCATCTTCAGGAATTCGGAAAAATAGTGAAGGAAGCAATACGCGAAGCAGGCGGTGTTCCTTTTGAATTTAATACAATCGGGGTAGACGATGGAATTGCAATGGGTCATATCGGCATGCGCTATTCATTACCTAGCCGTGAAATCATTGCAGATTCCGTGGAAACTGTTGTATCTGCACATTGGTTTGACGGGATGGTCTGCATTCCAAACTGTGACAAAATAACGCCAGGAATGATGATGGCTGCTCTTCGTGTCAATATTCCTACAATATTCGTAAGTGGCGGACCTATGAAGGCAGGTAAAGACAAAAACGGTAAATCTCTTTCATTAACCTCTGTTTTTGAAGGGGTGGGCGCTTATCAAGCGGGTAATATCAACGAAGAAGATTTACAGGAAATCGAGCAAGTTGCATGTCCTACTTGCGGATCTTGTTCAGGAATGTTCACTGCAAACTCCATGAACTGTCTGGCTGAAGGCTTAGGACTTGCGCTTCCGGGAAATGGTACGATTTTGGCGGTAGCTGAAGAACGTAAAGAATTCGTTAGGAAATCCGCTAAACAATTGATGGAGATTATCAAACAGGATATTAAGCCTCGTGATATCGTGACGATTGATGCAATTGATAACGCATTTGCATTGGATATGGCGATGGGCGGATCGACTAACACTGTTTTGCATACACTTGCACTGGCACATGAAGCTGGTTTTGAATATCCAATGGAACGCATTAATGAAATAGCTAACCGCGTACCTCATCTAGCGAAAATTGCACCTGCATCCGATTATCATATCGAGGATGTACATAACGCCGGTGGTGTAAGTGCAGTCATTAACGAGTTACTTAAAAAACCAGGTGCCTTTAACGGTGACTGCCTTTCTGTTTCAGGTAAAACTCTTGCCGAAAATGTTGCCGGTTGTGAAATCTTGGACACGGATGTTATCCATACTTTAGATAATCCTCATTCTGAGCGTGGGGGTCTTGCGGTATTGTTTGGTAATCTCGCCCCTCAAGGCTCGATCATAAAAGTGGGAGCCGTTGATGAATCAGTTGGTGGCTACCACAGAGGTCCAGCAATTTGCTTCGAATCCCAAGAAGATGCGCTTTCCGGAATCATTACTGGCAAGGTGAAGGAAGGAAATGTAGTGGTCATTCGTTACGAAGGACCTAAAGGGGGGCCGGGGATGCCGGAAATGTTGGCACCCACATCCCAAATCGTCGGGAGGGGACTTGGAGCGAAAGTCGGTTTGATCACAGATGGCCGCTTCTCAGGTGCATCCCGAGGCATCAGTATTGGTCATATTTCTCCCGAAGCAGCTGAGGGAGGCCCAATCGCTTTTGTGGAAAATGGAGATATTATCGAGTTGGATTTGAATAATCGTACAATCCAATTGGAAATTTCCGATGAAGAATTCGAAAAACGCAAGGCAAATTGGAAAGGCTTCGAATCAAAAGTAAAAACAGGCTATTTAGCCCGCTATTCCAAACTTGTAACGAATGCAAGTTCGGGAGGAGTAATGAAAGTTTAATTTCGGCTATATGTTCTAAAAGCTTGTTTCTATAGGAATCATCAGAAGAGGGTCTCTGCAAGAGGCCCTCTTCTGATGTTAACGTACAAGCTAGCTAATCACTTCTTACAATCTTTGGTATTTCCTCTTAATATAATGGGTCCTGATTTTTCAGTCTTCGAATTAGAAAGACGTATCTGCACTTCTGCATTTTCCACTTTCGCTGTAATTTCATCAAATCTTCCAGCCCAAGTAGGACCATTTTCTTCCGGGGAAGGATAGAGCAGAAATCGCCAACTAATCACACCTGGTATGTTAGCAAGTCCTTCATAGCTATCGTAATTTCCGTAGGATGATGGTTGTGGAAGATGTACTCCAAGTATGCTTATATTCGTTCGTGCAAAACTTGGTGGACGTAACTGCACTTTATAAACTAGCGCCGTACCCATTGCATTTGTAAGTTTTTTATCAATTGGTTCCAAAACCATACTACAAGGGATCGTTTCTGCCTTTGAATACGATGGCTGAATAACATTAATTGCGATAATGAACAGTACCAGAACAAATTCTTTCATATTACACCTCTTATAATCCTTTTAGTTAATTTACCCTTGTTATGGTCTTAATACGGATTGTATTTCTCTTGTTGCACTTTTTTATTTAAGAAAGAAGCCGATTTTCAAACGAACATGGTGGCTGAATGAAAGTATTCTCACATTGTTTCCTTGGCAGTTATAAGATGGGTTTAATTGACTCTAGGTGTAACAACAAATTTACATTGCTCCAAGCGTCATTTTTGCATATGTACGTAAGAATATAGTATGATTATACTAATTGAAGAATTGTAACCAAGGGGGTTTTTTAATGTCAATGGCATATGATGAATATATGAAACAAATGGTGAAACCAATGCGTGCGGAACTGGTGCAAGCAGGTTTTGAGGAGTTGGAATCCGCTGAAGCGGTTGAAAACTTTATGGAATCCGTAGAAGGTACGACGCTTGTGGTTGTAAATTCCGTTTGTGGCTGTGCTGCCGGGTTAGCCCGTCCAGCTGCTACTCAAGCTGTACTCCAAGCGGAAGAGGGTAAGCCGAATCATATTGTAACGGTATTTGCCGGTCAAGATAAGGAAGCGACAGCTAAAATGCGTGAATACTTCGATGGAATAGAACCTTCTTCACCATCCATGGCTCTCTTAAAGGGCAAAGAGGTCGTACATTTCATTCCTCGTCATGATATAGAAGGACAGCCAATGGAAGCCATTATGGATAATTTATTGGCAGCATTCAGTCAAGTAAATAAGTGATGAAGCGGAATGTCCTGGAAACGGGGCATTCTTTTCAAATTTAAAAGCGTATGAAGGGGTAGGATCATGTTTGTCACTACAGTAGGAAGAGCCGATAATGAAACGAAGATATTAGCCGAAAGGTTAGCAGAAGAATTACATATCCCCTTTATAGCCCGAAGAAAACGGTCGGTGAGAGATCTCCAATCGGATAATGATGAAGATGATTGCCTCGTTTTTGGGAAAAAACGGATGGAACTATATCGGTACCAGGAGAATGAACCATTCTTTTTTCACCCGAACCTTGCAATGGTCCGATTAAAAAGAATCCTTCGCGGGGAAAGTGATCCTTTTGTTGTTGCCGGAGATATAAATGAAGGCAGTTCTGTGCTTGATTGCACCTTGGGCTTGGGCTCTGATGCGATTGTCGCTAGTTTCGCTGCGGGTCAACAGGGACAGGTTGTAGCATTGGAAGGAAATCCATATTTGGCTTTGCTTGTGGAACATGGGCTGAAGACATGGGCGGATGCAGAAGAAAAAATGATTTCCGCGATGAGAAGAATAGAGGTCATTCAAGCGGATCATTACGAATTATTGAAAACATTACCGGAAAATCATTTTGATGTCGTATATTTCGATCCCATGTTTGAGGAAACGATTTCTGAATCGAATGGAATCAAGGGGTTGACTCATTTTGCAGAATGTAAGGATTTATCGATGGAAATAATAAACGAAGCCAAGCGGGTTGCGCGAAAAAGAGTCGTGTTGAAAGACCATTTTCGCAGCTCCCGCTTTGAGGAATTTGGATTCGACGTGCTAAAGAGAAAAACATCCAAATTTCATTTTGGCTTCATTTCCATTAGTAATCAAGATTTATAATCTGTCTCGTTTAGACCAATGGCACAGCCTTCTCGGCTTGAATCGGCAGCGCCATAGTTTGAGCCGTCAGGGTTGATTTGAATAGCCTGAACATTCCCTATAGAGTGGGGGTTATCGTTAAAGGCGAAGCCCATTGATTCCAAGTGACCTTTGCTAGTCATATCCATTCCTGCTTCCCATTCGATATGAGGGCCCATTGGAGTGAAAATCCTAGGCTCTTCAATGGCTGCTTTCAGGTCCATTTTTAAATCGAGTACATTAATGATCGTTTGAACGACTGAACTGATGATCGTTGGTCCTCCTGGTGATCCAAGTGTCAAAATGGGCTCGCCATCTTTAAAGATGATGGTCGGGCTTTTACAGCTGACAGGACGTTTGTTTGGCTCCACTTCATTCATTCCCCCTGGTATGGAATCGAAATCGGTCAGTTCGTTATTCAGCATGAAACCATAGTCGGAAACCATGATGCCCGAGCCGAATGGATGTTCCACGGTGGACGTACATGCTGCGATATTCCCCCATCTATCACGGACTGTGAAATGTGTCGTTTCACTAATATCTTCGTCATTGGGTTGTGGGATGACTTCCCTTTGTGTCACGGAATCATAGATCCAAGGATTACCGAAGTCAATGGCATTATTCCTTGCTTTGAAATTAATGAATGAGCGGCGTTTAGCTATATATTCATCATGCATAAGACCTGTCAATGGTAATTTGGCAAATTCGGGATCCGCAAGAAATGCCTTTTTGTCTGTAAATGCCAGACGCATCGCTTCTGCAATTAGGTAATATTTTTCCCAAGAATGGACGTCATATTTTTCAATATGGAAGCTCTCCAATATTTTCAGGATTTGGATGACCGTGAATCCTCCAGCACTTGGGGCCATCGATGAAGCAATTTCATAATCCTTATACGTCCCATACATGGGTTCATCAATGGTTGCTTTATAATCCCGTAAATCAGAAAGCTCCATGAAACCTCCAAGTTCCTGTATACAGGAAATGATGCCTTCTCCGATTTCACCGTCATAAAAAGCGGAAATACCTTCTCGTTGTAATATTCGATAGGTATTCGCCAATTTTTCTTTTATCATCAAGTCGCCTGCTTTATATGGTTTACCGTTGGGAATGAAGAATTTACGAGCTTCATCACCTAAGCGGTATTCAAAATTTTCAAGGGCGTCACAAAATACCCAGTTAACAGGAACTCCTTTTTCAGCAAATTCAATGGAAGGCTCGATGAGGTCAGCTAAAGTCTTGCTTCCGTACGCAGTGAGAGCTTCATCCATTGCCTTCAGTATTCCAGGAACGCCAACAGCTGTAGCGTTGATCGAACGCTTTTTAAATGGGATGACTTCCTCGTTTTCATCAAGAAACATGTTTGGATGAGCGGCTTTAGGTGCTCTTACATGGCCATCGAATATTTTTGTTTTCTTATCTTTTGCATTATATACCATAAGGAAGCCACTGCCGCCGATACCGGTCATCATAGGTTCTACAATATTGAGTGCAAATTGGATGGCAACCGCCGCATCAACCGCATTTCCGCCTTCACGTAATATTTTTTCCCCAATGGAAGTAGCTACGGGATGAGCGGTAACGACCATTCCAGCTTTTCCTGTTGCGGTTTCCCTCTTATTATCATTATCTTTAATGTATTCATTGATATTTTCCAAAGCGATTCCTCCAGTATTCAGTCCTTTATCTGCCAAAGGGTAACGACTTTATGTGAAAAGAAAACCTTGTCATTGTAGTTAAATGACAAGGAGATTTTTCGTAGGTATTTATTTATTCTTAATCAGCAAATGATAAATATACGAAAAATGCTAATGTAACAAGACATAAAGCCACCATGGCAGTTGTAGTCAAAGCCATATTAGACCCCTCCTTAAAAAGACTTGAATCTAATTAAGTTCTCCAATTATCGTAAAAACCCTTCATATAAATTTAGAATTGTTGATATTTAGTGAAAAAGGATGGGTTCATGATGATTATATAGGTATTTATCCTTTTTTTTGATTTTTGAAACATGGGTAACTATATATT
>NZ_JBHXAS010000191.1:0-6119 GCF_042727425.1 Peribacillus sp. NPDC060253 | reverse complement strand
CCAGCGCGGTGCCGAACATGCACATCGCCAGCGATCCGGTGTGCGCTCGCGCGAAGATGCCGAGCACCCGCACGCAGAAATAAATGTAGGGTTTATTTAGGTCTTATGGACCTCATACATTTATGCATGCTTTTGCCATCATTTCTCACTTAAATGGAGTTGATGTCTAGCAGATTATGAAAAGTCTGGGCTATGAGCAGCTATCCACTACAGAAATTTATTTAGAAAAGGTTTTTGAAATTGAAGATATGAAAAATAGTCCAGATTTAATAAAAAATAATTCCACACCTACATCAAATTCATGTATGTTTACTTAGCCTCTTCTTTTTTATAAAAAAAAGATCAAAAAAGGGAGACCAAGTCATCTGGATGACTTGGTCTCCCTCTTTTTAGAATAATCACTATCACTTACTATCGTCCAAAGCCCAGCATGAATTTGCTACATATCACCATCTTTATATCTTTCCAATGTTATAAAACCAACCTGCGGTAAAGACCAAATTATCTTCTGAATCGGGAGTATTTATAAACCAAACAGACAAACCAAAACTAGTGAATTTAAATGAGTTATTATCATTCATGTTTTTTGCCTTACGATGTGGATGCAATAACCCGAGACATTGCGGTTATTTTAACTCTTCTAATTCATTCTTTAAAAAGTTCAATATCTCTTTCCCACCTGCAAATAAAAGCACCCCATTTAATGGATGCTTAGATTTCCCTTCTTTCGTAATCTTATTTCAAATTTATCACTGAAAAATTCATTGGCATTAAATATAGTACTAATGTCTGAAATATCACCTACGTTCACAATTAAAGCTTCGTCAACTTCCTGATCTGTGAGAACTATGCGATATTCATATTGATTTTCAAAGTATTTATCTTTCCAGAAATAAATATCTGTCCCTTGATTTTTATAAGAGCTCATCCTGGCTGAGGAATTGATGTTATAATCATCATATTTTACCAACCCTCCTCTGTAAGCATAACCTTTTTCATTGAGTGCTTTTGTAATTCTGTCAATAAATTGCGATGGGGTAACAAAAATTAATCTATCTCCGAACTCCCTGATCATTTTATTGATTTGTTCTTTAGGTAAATCAAATTTGGTATAGTAATACTTTTCATCCTCCTTTACCACTTTTAACATATCGCCGACAATTGCAAACATACAATATAATGGTCTTTTTTCATTTTTATTTTTTCTAAAATTCATCTTTTTAGTTCGCCCCGACATTATTAAATCATGGGTATCTTGAGTAAAGAAATTCATTGTTAATTCCGTAAAAACATGTGCTGCTTCAAATTTGTCTCCTACACCTTTTTCTCCCGAAGCACTTTCCATATCAATATACTTTTTGAAATTGTTCATATATAAATCTCCAGACAAGAAACTTTCAACAAAAGATGTGAACTTTATAAATCCAAAAACTTGACCTTTAAATCCTACGTCTGATATTTTCATACGCTTCATTCCCTCCTATTTGACTACTAAATTCGACAAAAGGGACTATTCACCGATATTTATTCAATCTAAACTATTCACAAGACTATTAAGGAACGTTTACTGTTAGTGAACATGTAAGAATGTATGCCTAGATTACAAAGAATATACTTCATTAAAAAACGGTTATCAAAGGATAGACCGACTTTCTTCTTTACAGTCTTCTTTTTAACCTCTCTTGATTTCATAATCTCCCCCCAATAAAAAAAGCATCCAATTTAATGGATGCCCCAAATTTCGTTTCATATATCAATTAAAATCATTGTATAAAAGATTTGAAATATAATGTTTTTTTACTTTCATGCAATTGTTTTTCCATCCCTAGGTCTTTACCCTTTCCCATTTTCTTTATGATTTCTAGTTGGGCTAAGATCATTTCTCCTGCTTCCAAAAAGTTTATTAACTATTTAAAATCATGGTTTGATTCATGAGAATAATTTTTAATGAATTAAATGGAGGAGGGATACACCATAACACCAAAAAAAGAAGCACGCTAGATTAGCTATCCCCTTCCGGAAACAACTGTGCTGCCTATGGTGCGATTTATCATGCAGAGGATGCTGTTGAATCAGATCCAGATGAACAACCAAAAGCTAAAAAAATATTTATCTCGTGAAAATATCATACATTACGAACAATTTTCTTAACAGGGTAGCATCAGAAAAACCAGATTTATAACTAAAGAATATTCCTGTATTTAAGAATCTCAATCTCTCATTGTTATAAATGAGGAGTTAGGATTTATTTACTCAACAATTGCACCCGATCTTGTAAGGTAATTAATATTTTTTTATAGGTACAAGAAAAGTGGTGAGGAATTTTGGATATTGAATCAACTGAATTAACAGGACAGCGTGCAAAACTTGTGCCCATACATATAGATCATATCGAAGGATTGTTTGAAGAATCAATAGGTTATTGTAGTATGACTTATATATGGGATTGTGGGAATCACCTTTATAGTTCAGTCCATCTTTATGATGAGTTTTATGTTGGAGGCAGGGCTAAATCAGCAATTTGTAGGGCAACTAATTGATTTGGAAGATCATATAGCCGCCCTGGCAAATGAAATGGAAGAATATAAGATTATCCAATTGATTCCCTTTATAGGAGAAAAAATCGCAGTTACGATTATCTCTGAAATTGGTGAAATCGAACGGTTTAATCATCCGAAAAAACTGGTTGCCTTCGCTGGAGTAGATCCAAGTGTTCACTCTTCGGGTAAGTTTACGGCAACCATTAATCATATTACTAAAAGAGGTTCGAGCAGACTACGTCATTCTCTGTATCTTGCCGTACTTTGCGGCATAAGAAGTTCAAGGAACAAAAAGCTTAAAGCCTTCTATGATAAGAAAAAATCAGAAGGAAAACCTGCCAAAGTGCCAATCGTTGCCTGTATTAATAAGTTGCTTCACTGGATTTACGCTTTATTAAAGAGAAAAGAAACGTTCCTAGATTTATCCTAATTAACGGTTTTGTGAAACAGAGAAAAATCCTTCCAAAGGGTTTTGGAGGGTTATTTGGCATAGCCAAAAATAGTATATCATAAGGGAAATGAAAATTTTAGAGAAAGATATTGACATCCTATTAGCTAGTTTAGCTGAAGGTCGGAGCTGTCTTTAAGGCAGCTCTTTCTTTATGCAACTAACGGGGCAGTTTAGTTGCAGAAGGATTTTACTTTAAAAAGACGAACTTTTACTATATTTAAGGAGTTTTGCTTATGAAATTTACATTATTTCTTGAGGCAGGTAATTCAGAAGAAACTAACAAACACTTAGATGATTTTAAAAAATTTGCTGCTAATTATAAAGTTTTCATGTCTGTTTCTGAAATAGAAAAGTATTGGAAAATTAATAATATGTACAAAGTTTTTCTTGATATAGATGAATCATCTGAATCTAATGTAAAACCTATGCTAACTAATATTGCATCTAAATGGCTGGAACTTCCCGAATGAACTTTTAGCTTCAAACACTATGGATGGCTGTGAAATTTATATTCCAAACCTTCATATGATAACTCTAATAAAAAACCTCCCTTGTTAAGCTAACAGGTGCTTTACTTCAATACCAGGAGCTGATCAGCAGCTCCTTTTCTTATTGAACTAACGGGGCAGGATAGTTAAAGAGTGCTGTTTGATCTTTATTCAACAATTGGACCAGATTGTTGAGGAATTATGAACAGTAGGCATACTAATTTAAGATTAATTGTGAAAAGTTACACTTAAGCTATTCGGGCAATCAATCTGTAAATCCTTTGTGTAATATATTGGGAATGTCTGCTAATATTATTTATATCATATTGAAAAATTTCATTTAGGGGTATTTACGTTTTCTAGTTGTAAACCAACTCCCACTTCCTCGCCAAATAAATTAAAGGGCATGTTTTGAATTACTGCCATTTTTCAGAGTGTTAGCTATCATTCTCAAGCATATGCTTATATTTACATGCATCATGTCCTTTTTGTTCGTATAATAGAACAAAGGGGAATTAAGATGAGTCTAATTTACAAGAAGAGGAGCAATTTGTTCTGTGGAACCAAAAGGCGAAGAAATAAACTGCTTAGCATTAAAAGTCAAAGAGATTATTCAATCTTCTGGATGTCAAAATGAAGATGTAATCTTTCTGTGCATTGGTTCAGACCGATCAGTTGGGGATTCATTAGGCCCTTTAGTTGGGACAATGCTTAAAGAACATACGGTGCCTTATCGTGTTTACGGTACTTTGGAAAATCCCGTTCATGCATTTAATTTAAAAGACACGTTGAAAGAAATTAAAAAACAATTCAAAAAGCCTCTTATTTTTAGTGTGGATGCTTGTTTAGGGAATCAAAACCAGGTCGGTCATGTTTTCTTGAAGGATGGACCTCTTGTCCCAGGGAAAGCTTTAAAAAAAGTATTGCCGGAAGTGGGAGATTATCATATTACAGGAATGGTCAATTATATAGATCCGCTGCCAACCATGCAATTTTTAAATGATACTCGTCTATACACGGTTATGAACCTTGCGAAAACAATCGTAAAAATAATTTTTCAAGCTAGCGGCGAGACTTCTGGAATTAAATAAAAGAATGGGCTGTGCCAAAACCACTAATAATAATTAGTTTTGGCACAGCCCTACTTTGTTTAAGGTTCGAAGAATTTATTAGATAACATTGTACTTAAATAATAGCCCCTGACAAGATAGCAACAATGATAAGGACTAATGAACAAATTAGTGCCCATTTAAATGCATACCGCTGTAGTTCCCCGATATCTGTTTTTACCATCCCTACTAGTAAAAGAGTCGATGCCACGAGTGGACTTAAGAAATGTACAGGCTGGCCCAGTACGGAAGCTCTGGCAATTTCTAAAGGACTCACTCCATAAGCTTCTCCTGCTTCTGCAAGAATTGGCAAAACACCAAAGTAGTAAGCATCATTGGATAAAACGAACGTAAATGGCATGCTGGTGAACGCAACGACCATCGGTAAAAAAGAGCCTAAAGAATCCGGAATGATGGCCACTAATGAATTTGCAATGGCGTCTACCATTTTCGTTCCGGAAAAGATCCCTGTGAAAATACCAGCCGCAAATACTAATGTGACGACGGTTATTGCGTTTCCTGCATGTGACACGATTCGCTCTTTTTGCTGTTCTAGATTAGGGTAATTAATGATTGAAGCAAGCACAAACCCGATTAGAAACAACACAGGTACCGGTACGAAGCCCATTACAAGAATGACCATAACCGTGAGCGTCAACAAAAGATTGATCCATATTAATTTAGGGCGCTTTAAATCGTCTTGTATGGCGGAAGCTACCGCTGCTTCAGCAAGAGCTCCTTTCATTTCAGGTGCAGCTTTGATATGTACAACACCAAGCCTTTTGCGCTCTTTTTTCCCAAGTACATAAGCGGTAAAAAGAATAGCTGCAATACCTGCGAATAGTGTTGGGATAATCGGGACAAAGAATTCATTTGCATCGAGACCTAAAGATGCTATTGCTCTTGTTGCAGGTCCTCCCCAAGGAGTCATACCACTCATAATACTGACAGCCAGCATAGAAATAGTGGCAAGAATAAGTGGATTCATACCAAGTCGTAAGTAAAGAGGCAGCATAGCGGAAATCGTAATCATATGAGTCGTGGTACCATCACCATCTAAGGCAACGGTCATTGCGATTACTGCTGTTCCTATCGCTATTTTAACCGGATCCCCTTTTACAATTTTTAACATGGTTTTAATAAGTGGATCAAATAATCCAGCGTCAATCAGAACTCCGAAAAACAAAATAGCGAACAATAGCAAAGCGGCTGAAGGTGCGACAACCTTTATTCCATCGAGCATCATATCTCCGAGCTCTGGACCAAATCCGCCAATTAATGCAAAGATAATTGGAATGACCACAAGAGAATTAACAGGTGATAACCGTTTAGACATGATTAAATAAGTAAAGACAACGACCATTGAAACTCCAAGTAACGTAAGAATATGAATCCCCTCCTATTAAAGAAACCGCTTACAAATCGGATAAAAAGTTTGAATAGTTAAAAAACATTATATAATATTTTCTGTTTCCCTGTTGATTTGGTTTCTATTTTTAGAATAGTTCATTTCTTAAAATAAGTGAAATAC